>DASVMX010000645.1:0-12211 GCA_036384215.1 Ktedonobacteraceae bacterium
GATTCTATCAGAGAGCGTGCCAATGCCGCGTGTGGCGTTTATTGCGACACACGCGGCACACGCGGCATTAGCACGCGTTTGTTATTACTTCTCGCCTTTGGCCTCCACGACCGGGGTAGAGCCGTTGCTGTTTTTGGCAACTTCCTGGTCATTGAGCGCGGGAACGCGGTTCATCAGGTCGCCGATGCGCGTGCCGCTGAGCAGTTCAAAGAGCGCGGGCACCTGGGCCACCATATTCATAATGTCACCGGTCAGACGGCTGGCGCCCAGTCCGCTGTTGGCTCCGTCGCCGCCAGTCGAAACGATGGTGACCTTGTCGACCTTGCTCAACGGCTCGGCGATGGCGCGCACAATCTCAGGCATGCCGGTCAACAGCTTATCGAGCACCGCGGCCTGGTTATACTCATGGAAGGCTGCGGCCTTGACGCGCATCGCGTCGGCCTCGGCTTCACCTTTGGCGCGGATAACTTCGGCTTCCGCCAGACCTTTGGCCTTGATTACTTCGGCCTCGGCTTCACCGCGAGCGCGGATGGCCTTGGCGGCTTCGGCCTGACCCTGAGCTTCGTAGATCAAACGCTGGCGTTCGGCTTCGGCCAGGGTCTCGATACGGCGGCGATCAGCCTCGGCGGATTTCTGTACTGTCGCTTGTAGTTCCAGCTCGCGGCGGCGGATTTCTGCCTCCTGTACTTTGACCTGTCCCTCTTTCTCAATCTGGGTGACTCTCACCGCCTCGGCGATGACCTGCTGCTGCGTCGTGTTGGCCTGGATATCATAGGCTTTGTCTGCCGCGGCCTGCTGTTTCTTCACCTCGGCGTCGAAGGCCGCTTTTTTCAAAGACAGGTTGCGCTGCGACTCCGCCTGGAGGGCCATCGACTCGGTCTCAGCTTTCACGCGTTCCTGGTCAGCCGCGGCCTTGGCTACGGCAGCCTCGCGTGCCGCGTTGGCCTGCTGGATCTGCGTATCGCGCGCGGCCAGCGCGGAGGCGATTTCAGCCTGTTTGCGGATCTGCACCACCTGCGGCAGACCCATGTTCGTGATGTAGTTGTTCTTGTCGCGCACATCCTTGATCGTGAAGGAGATAACCTGCAAGCCCATCTTCTCCATATCAGGCGTGACCGTTTTGAGCATCTTGGAGCCGACGTTCTCAGGATCTTTGACCAGCTCCTCAACTGTCAACTGGCCGACAATGCCGCGCAGATGACCTTCCATCACCAGGCGGATCAGATTCTCGCGGTCGGCCTGGGTCTTGCTCAGAAACTGCTCGGCGGCGGTGCGTACGCTCTCAACATCCGAGCGCACCTTGATTTGCGTCACCGCCTCGACATTGACCGCCACGCCCTGCGTTGTGTAGAGATCCTGCGAAGGCGCCACGTCAAAGGACATCAATTCGAGCGAAAGCTCTTGCCAGCGGGTGGTCAGATGGTTAACAAACTTGGACCCGCCTGTAATCACCTCAACCTTATTGTGGGATGAGATGATCAAAGCCTGGTTGGGGCCGACCTTATGCAGCCAGGAGAAGTATAGGCGTAAGAAGCTAAAAACAACTATTAAGAAAGCTACGACTCCAACAACAATGTAGAGAAGACTGGATTGGTCCATGAGAGCCCACTCCTTTTGTAATTTTTACACATGACAGCTTTAGTGGATAAGACGCGTTAATGTACCTATCAAAGATATTATGGGCCAGGCTAGCCAGGCTACACAGCCAGCTTCACCGGGTATACGAGCTATGCGGTTGATTACTCCTTTTGCTGTTCCTGGCGAATGAGCATTTCCATCGCCTGTACATCCGACTGATTGAGTAAGACATGCAGTTGAGGCAGTTCTTCCGCGCTTGCAGGATCGGGGAGGTGGGTTTCTCCATTCATGAAGTGTTCCCATGTGTCGACCTCGGCCACGCCATTTTCGTAGTTTACCACGACCACTTCCAGGTCGCGTTCCAGGCGCTGATTATCCAGACCACGGGCGGGGATGCTTTTGCGCATGCCGCCCGGCGAAGTATAGATAATCTCGCCCAGACCTTTTTCTGGGATCGTGAGGCTCACCTTGCCCAGCATACCTGTGCGATCTACGACATCCTGTTCTGTTGAGCTTTCTACATTGGCGACCAGGCGGCTCAGCGTAGAAAGCAATGTAACAGATAAGACAATCCCCGCGATAAGTGCGAGCAACAGACTCAGGGATGCGAGCCCTGGGGTCAGATTATGGAACAGGTATCCGAAGAAACCGAAGCCCAGCAGAAAAAGCGCAATCGAGGTCGGATTAATGAAAGTGCCGAGTGCAAACGCTGTTTGCTGAGCATTTTGCTGGTTGTTGGTACTATTCGCTCCATTCTGAGCACTGGGTGCGTGTGTGGCATTATGCGTGGCAGCGTGCGGGGCGTGGCTGGCGCCATGAGCAGGCGCGTGATGTACGCCAGGCAGGTGGACATGCAGGTGCCCCACGTGGATGTGCGCGTGAGCATGACCGTGGCCATGACCCCCCGCTAGCGTGGCTACCAGGAAGAAGCCAAAGCCTACAAGAAAGCAGAAGATAAAGACCAGGGAAAGTGGATCTTGAGCGATCATACTATTTCCCTCCTTTCGTGGCAATACCTGCCTGGCCTTGCCCAGGATTTTCCATTTTCACAACTCGTCGCCCGCGGTGGCTCGCAACAGGAAAGCCTGAATATGTAGATTTCCTCTTTACCGACCCGGCATAAGAGACCGGTAGCCAGATCGGAAGAAGAGGCTTTCATAACCCATAAACGCACAACACTGTCAGAGATAAAACGCTGTTGCCTGGAAAATTCTCTCCAGGCAGGCCAGCCAGGTGAATCTACGATTGTTGTAGATCCTGTAAAAGGCGCTCCAGGAGCGGCAACGAAATATCCAGCATCTGAGCAAAAAGACCTACATACTCGCGCGGATTCTCCACGCTTGCCAGGCGGGTCAGAAAGGCCTGCATGGGTGCATCATCGGCCCATTCCGAGGCGCTGGTGGCCAGCCAGTTTTCCAGGCGTTCCTCTGGCAGCTCACTCTCAGGGAACAGATCCGCGCTCAGCAGGTCCGTGCTAAAATCGGGCGGGTCGCTGACCAGGTAGCCTGGATGGACTTTAAAAAAACGAGATAATAGATCGCGGCTGGAAGCCGTCAAGTGGACGCGCTTGCCACTTTCCAGTTGTGATAGATATGCCTGGCTGATACTCTCACCCAATTCTTCCTGCATAGCTTTCACGACCTCAATTTGAGTCATTGGACGACTCAGGCCACGCAGTTCACCTTCGACGCTGCGCAGATGTTTCACCTTCTCCGCGAGATCCATACGACATTCCTTCTCATAACTATCTGCTATATTTTATATATAGCTTTTTGCTATCACTTTGTCAAGGGTTTCTCTCACTAATAAACGGTAGTATCATAGCAAGATAAGGGGAAGGGGTCAAAAAGGCCAGCAATCCAGGGGTTGTAGTAGGAAAAAAGGGAGGAGGGAGGGAACTTTGCAAAGGTTTTTTCGTCCCTATTACTGATAGTTTGGAATAGATGTTTTGTTTAGAGTGGCGCGCGGGCCAGACAAAAATGTTTTGCCAGCGCACATCTCGGCTGGGATAGAGATTAGGATAGTCAGCATTGAAAGAGAAACAGGCCAGTCTGAGCGTCTCGGCAGTTTTGCCAGCGCATAATGAAGAGGCAGCGATAGCCAGCACGGTGACCAGTGTCGTAGAGACACTGGCTGGCTGGATGCCAGATTTTGAAGTGATTGTCGTGAATGACGGGAGCAAGGATCGGACCGGTGCTATTTTGGACGCGCTCGCCGTGGGAGAGCCGCGCTTGAAGGTCATTCATCACCCGGTCAATCAGGGTTATGGAGCAGCCCTGGTCAGTGGTTTTGAGGCAAGCACGAAAAATTATGTCTTTTTTATGGACTCCGATGGCCAGTTTGATATCCGCGACCTGGAGCGTTTTTTCCCGTTGCTGGGACAGTATGACGCAGTGCTGGGCTATCGTATCCAGCGCCAGGATACCTGGATGCGCAAAGCCAACGCCTGGGGCTGGAAGATGCTGGTGCGCCGGGTTTTCGGGGTGCGAGTGCGCGACGTGGATTGCGCCTTTAAGATCTATACAGGCACATTTTTTCGCGAGCACTGCCTGGAGACGCGTGGGGCGATGATCAATACCGAGATTCTCTACAAGCTCAAACGCGACGGCTATACCTGGACCGAGATTGGCGTTCACCATCTGCCGCGCAACGGCGGCAAAGCCACGGGCGCGAAGCCAATTGTCATTTTGCGTGCCTTCCGCGAACTCTTCTCCTTTGCTCGCCAGTGGCGGCGTGAAGAGCGCCTGGGTCTGCCCACAGCCACGCGCGATCTCCCGCCTGAAAACTTTGCCTCCTCTTTCGCTGGTTCCCAGCGCGAATATGAATAGATAGTAATCAGGAATGGGAGAAGCAAGGAAGTCGAGCAGGGGGGTAAAGGGCATGGATAGGATCATGCCTATCATGAACCGCAGCGATAATTACGGCGCAATGATAGGTTCTTTGTGACTCAGCCGGGTCACAGCGAGATTGCAAGCTCGACTTCCTATATTTAGTGTACCGAAGCGTGCAACAAGCAGGGGGATATCGAGGAGCAAAGACCGGTGAATCTAGCGACGCTGCTAGATTCACCGGTTTGTTATTTATTAGAAGCGGCGCCCGGTGCGGCGCATGGGTGGGATCAGGATAATACCCAGAACCAGGCCGGCGGCCAGGCTGGCGAGCAGGGCGGGAAGGGTGATGCCGCCAGTGAAGGCGAAGGCCAGGTTGAGCAGCAGCCAGAAGCCCCATTGCATGAGCATAGAGTTGGCAACGGGTCCCAGCGCGCGTCGGTTGACGATGAAGAAGGCACCAAGCGCTCCGAAGGCGCCGAAGATGGCGTTTGAGGCTCCCAGAAAGACGAAGCTTGGGAAGAACAGGTAAAACACCAGGTTGCCGATTGAGCCCGCGAGCAGGTAGATCAGCACATAGCGCCATTTGCCGTAGAGCATTTCCACGGTTGAGCCGACGAAGAAGAGCGAGAAGAGATTGAAGAGCAGGCCAAGGATGCTATACGGAATGAATGTCGCGAGCACAATGCGTCCAAATCCGCTCCCCAGAAGGTTTGCCGCGCCTGGTACCTGGTCGATCAGGTAGTAAAACAGAAAGCCCGCGAGGGTCAGGCCCATCAAGACATAGGTGATGAAGCGCGGGCGCTGGCTGAGCCAGAAATTCGCGCGGATCATCTGGCGCTGTCCGGGTGTGCGTGACCAGCTCTGGAATTGCTCACGCTGTTGCTGGCGGGGCGCGAAAGGAGCTTCGGCCTGTGGCTCTGGTGTGGGAGCGGGCGCGGGTGTGACATGCGGAGGGGTAAAGGATGTGGGCTGGTGCTGGTAGCCATTGGTGTAGAGTGGCTCAAGCGGCGGGAAACAGTTCTCGAACGTGCCGCCGATCGACAGGCGCGAGGCGCGCGCGCGCGCCAGGCCGGCATCGTAGGTCTGGTTCGTAGCGCGCAGCAGGTAGGCGCGCA
The DNA here is from genome assembly GCA_036384215.1 of Ktedonobacteraceae bacterium. Classification (GTDB taxonomy): domain Bacteria; phylum Chloroflexota; class Ktedonobacteria; order Ktedonobacterales; family Ktedonobacteraceae; genus Paraktedonobacter. Next base: position 5,525 of record DASVMX010000645.1, read on the forward strand.
GGGCGTGCGCGTAGGCATTGCCAGGGTCATCCTGAATGGCGGCATCGACCTGTTCTAAAGCGGGTATATAGCGCCGATCGAGCAGATCGAACAGCGCCTGGGCCAGGTGATAGATCGGGCCTTCATGCGCCAGTTCCTGCGTTCTACGGCAGGCCATCAGCACCACGCCGTTGTCGCCAAGAGCCAGGTTGGCCTCGGCCAGGCCCAGGTGGACCAGTGGGTTATCGGGCTCAAGCTGCGCGCCGTGGGCGTAGGCGATGGCGGCATCGCGTCCTTTGCCCTGAGCCAGCGCCTGTTTGCCTTGCTCCAGATAAGTTGTTATATCGGTTTGTGCTTCCAAAGGATTATCCTCCGACAAAATGTATAGCGATGATTGCGCTCAAGACGGTAAGAACGATCGACAGCAGGGCCAGGGGCCAGCGACGTTTCAGGCTGTGAGTGTCGATGACCGTGGGTTGTCCGTGTAGTGTGATCGTTGTATAGAAAGGAGTAAAGCACCAGCCCAGCAGGCAACCGCTGAGCAGTCCTCCCACGTGTGCATAATTGTCTATACCAGTGAGAACAAATCCAAGTCCCAGATTCATGCCAATCACCAGAATTAACCAGGCGAGGGCTGTCATGCCATGGTAGCGAAAAGCCTGGCGGTGAGCCAGGATAAAGGCGCTATAGGCGCCGACAAGACCAAAGATCGCGCCTGAGGCTCCAATGCTCACATCCTGGGACGCGAAGGCAAAGCTGGCCACCATACTGATTACGCCAGTGAGCAGATAGATCAGCAGAAAGCGTGTGTGACCAAAGATGTGTTCGACGATCAGGCCGAGCAGCAAGAAATTGAGCATATTGATGCTGACGTGCAGGAGATTGGCGTGGAGGAAGATAGGCGTAACCAGGCGCCAGTACTGTCCAGCCAGTATATCGGGATTGTATTTTGCGCCGAAGGCGATCAGAACATCAGCGTTTTCGCCGCCAGTGAAGATATTCACCAGCGTATCCCAGAAAGAGTGCGCGCCCGCCTTCATAGCCACCTGGTAGGCGGTCACGCCCCACATGCTACAGGTGAGCAGCAGAATAGTCCAGGTTGCCCAGGGAAAATTCGCCAGCCGCGAGCGATTGTGATTCTCCAGCGCCAGTTGATAGCTAAAAAGAATCCTTCGCCGGCGTTCTCCTTGTGAGTCTGGACAAAATGCTAATGCCAGAGTACTGCTGTTTGTATTCGCGCCGCCTGGTGCTTTGGGCATTGGATGTTGCACGTCGTTTTGCGTTTGCTCCAGAGATGAATGTTTTGGACTAAGAGTATCCGAGCCTGTTCAGTGAGTATTGCTCAATTATAGCCCAGATTCAGGCACTTGCCCATAGTGAATTCTGGGAGAAACGGGTTCGCGCGCCAGACGTATAGCGCTAAAGCGGCCTGGGCGTGCGGTGGAACAGATTGAGGCGGCCTGAACCATTTTTCCACTTTCCCCGGACACGGGGAGAAAGGGAGAGGGGAGCTTGAGCAAAACGCAAGAAAAAACTCAGGTATTTCTCTGATGCTTTTATTGACAAGCTTCGTTATTATAGTGAGTACATGTGATTGATTTATCGCAAAAATAATGATCGATTGCGGTAATCAACAAGAGAGGCTCTTAAGGACGAGGAGAGTAATTATGTCTTATGATCCAACCCAGTGGGCACCGCAGCCGCCTGACCAGCCGCCTGCGCAGCCGCCTGCGACCCCGCCGGCTTATCAGGCGCCTCAGCCTCCTGCACAGCCGGCGTATGGGCAGCCCCAGCCGCCGCAGTATCCTTCTTCCGTGCCGCCGACCACCTACGCCCAGCCAGGGCAACCCGCGGCCCCCGCGTATGGCCAGCCGGGCAGCCCCGCGCAGCCGGGGTATGGTCAGCCGGGAGTGCCAGGCACGCCGAGCAGCCCGTCGTACCCTGCGTATGGTCAGCCGGGAGTGCCGAGTACGCCGAGCAGTCCGTCATATCCCGCGTATGGTCAGCCGAGCAGCCCTGAGCAGCCGGCGTATGGTCAGCCAGGCATGCAGAGCGGCCCATCGTACCCGGCGTACGGCCAGCCTGGCGCCTATGGCGCGCCAGCGGATCAGCCCCCGGCCTGGGGAGCTGGCGTACCTCCTGGCTATGTACCGCCTGCCCCGGTTAAGAAAAAGAGCCCGGCTCTGCTGATTACCATTATCGTTCTGGTGGTGCTTGTGATTGCCGGTGGCGGCGGTTACTATGCGTATCAGGCGACGCGGCCCAAACCGGTAATCACCATTACCAGTAAATATCTCGATGGGGCTACGCCGGTGGGCGCTACATCGACCGATGGTTTTGCCGTAAAGGGGACGAATTTTTCCGCCAACGAAGACGTTACCTTCTTAAATGATGGTACCCCAGGCTTTCCGGGGACCGTGACAAGCGATAGCAAGGGCGCAGTGACCGCGACCCTGACTGTAGGAGCTGCCTGGACGCCAGGTTTCCATACGATCACTGCGAAGGACAAGGATGGCTACCTCACCGCACTTGGCGTGAAGGTTGAAATCGTCACGGCTGGCACCAAGAGTACTCCTGGCCCCAATGGCGCGCCGACTGATACCGCGAATATCACGATTAGCACAACGGTCACTGCTGGCGGCAGCACCGCCACCAGCCCGGACCCGCTCACCGTGAAAAACGGCCAGGTCTGTTCCACCAAAGACGACGGCCAGCCACATAATAGCAGCGGCGATGCAAGCGGCGTTGCGTATGTGCTGACAATTACAGAAACCTGTTCTGGCACCTATCAGGGAGGGAAATTAACCTACACTGAGATGGCCAGCGCCCTGAAGATTGTCTATTCCAATGGCTTGATTTGTACGAATACCAAATCCTTTGTGAACAGGCACTTTGAGGGAGCATTTAGCAGTGCTACTGCCGTGAGCGGAATCTATTCAACGGATGCGCTGACCTTGAATTGTAATCTGGGTGTAGGCACTCGCACTTTTGATGGGGAAACAGGTACCTGGACCGGCAATGCTGTCGCGTCCTAAGACTCCAGCCAGCAAAGCTGGCTGGACCTTTTAAATCATGCCGGTCCATGATACACTACAGGCGTTTCCGCCACGTGGGTGGCCTATTTTTGCCAGGCCAGGCCAGTTGCGCGCTGGCTATGCCTGGGAAGAGAAGTGGCAGTTGTCGCGCTCATGCATTGGGAAGCGCGCATCTGATCAGGTTTCAGGGAGGAAGGCTGTATGGCTGATCGCACTGGAGAGCAATTCGACAGGTATCACCTGCTGCGTCCGCTGGGAGAGGGCAATTCTGGCGAGGTGTACCTGGCGGAGCAGGTACATACGCGCCAGCTGGTTGCCATCAAAATCTTGAATATGCTCTATTCGCAAGATTTTCTGGAACATTTCCTGCGCGAGGCTCGCACGCTATTTTTGCTCAAACACCCGCGCATTGTTTCTCTGCTCGACTTTGGCCTGGCCGGGAGGACGCCGTTTCTGGTCATGGCATACGCGCCCAATGGAACGCTTTACCAGAGACACCAGAAAGGTGAACAGGTGCCGCTTGAGACGGTGAACTCCTACATTCAGCAGGCAGCCGAGGCGCTCCAATATGCCCATGAGCAGCGTTTGATCCATCGCGATATCAAGCCGCAGAATATGCTGCTGGGCGAGCAGGGGCAAGTGCTGCTGGGCGATTTTGGCGTGGCCGCCATCTCTCACTCCGAGCAATCGCTGGCGACCCAGGCGGCGGTGGGGACCGTGGCGTATATGGCTCCAGAGCAGATTGAGGGGAAGCCGCGCCCGGCCAGTGACCAGTATTCACTGGGTATCTGTGTCTACGAGTGGCTTTGCGGTACGCGCCCTTTTCATGGTTCTACTATGGAGATTGTCACGCAGCATCTCGCCACCGCGCCCGATCCACTGCGCAAGCACGTGCCAGCTCTGCCCGGCGCGGTCGAAGCGGTCGTGCTCCAGGCGCTGGCCAAAGATCCGCGGTGGCGTTTCCCCAATCTGGCAGCCTTTGCGCGGGCTTTCGCGCAAGCCCTGCAAGCCGATGTTTCCGCGCCCTGGTTCGCCGCTACTACTCTCGCGGATTCGCCGCCGGCCCGCCTTGTGCAGACGACCACGCTGCCAGATTCACCCGAAGAAGCCACGCTTGTCCCGGCGGCCCAGGCCGCTCCGCCCTCTCTGGGGACAGTGCCGCTCTCCGAACGGAGCGTTGTCTATCCGCAGCCAGCGACCCCGGCGCTTCACACTCCCGCTGCCACGCCTCAACCTGTCGCGCCGTCGCCAGTTGCTCCAGCCCTTCCAATCCAAACGCCCCGGCCCGCTGGGACGCCGCCAGTGTATCAACTGAGCACCAGCGCGCAGTTTGCTCCCGCGCCGGGCCAGGCCACAGTTTCCAGGCCAAAGAAGCGCGGCCCAAAGGTCCTGTTGCTCGTGCTGGTCTTGCTGCTTGTGCTCGCGGGTGGTGGCGGGAGCTACGCTTACTATCTCGCTACCCGTCCGGCGCCAATCATTACAGTAACCAGTCTTTACCAGAATAAAAGCATGTTCGTGGGAGCCACAACCACCCGTTTGACGCTGAAAGGCAACGATTTTACCGCCAGTTCGAGTATTGTCCTCTTGCTCGACGGCGCGGCTATTCCGGCTGCTCCAGCGGTTACGAGCAATAGCCATGGCGCGTTTACCGCGGCGCTGAATATCACTGCTGCCTGGCCTGTGGGTATCCATACTCTTATAGCCAGAGATGCCAGCGGTTATACCACGCCTGGTGTGAAGATCGAAATTGTCACGCCTGGCCAGGCAGGCACACCCGGCCCCAATGGCGCGCCGACCGATAGCGCCAGCATGACCATTAACGCGCAGGTTACAACCAGCAGCGGCAGCACTCCCTGGACCCTGGTTGTCAGCGGGGGAACCGTTTGTCGTCCGTCTATCGACGATGGCCAGCCTCAGAAGCAGACCGGCACTACCAGCGGCATTGCCTATACCAGAACTATCACGCACACCTGCCAGGGAACATACAAGAGCGGCGTGGTCGATTATATGGAAACGGCAACCAGCGACAGCTATGCCTTTGCCAATGGCGTGACCTGTACCGCGCGCGCCTCCTATGCCTCGGCTTACTTGCAGGGAACCTTCATGAACAGTAGAATGGCCGGTGGCAGCTACGAGACAGGTGAAATTACGTATGATTGCAACCCTGGCGCGGTTACCCAGAGCGTCCCTGCGGATGGAGGCACCTGGCAAGGCTCTGTTGTTTGATTCAAACGTCAAGCAGCACTTTTCGTGGAAAAAGATTGATAGCCATTCACAATTGGTAACAGGTGGGACCACTATATAATCTAATAATGGCTATGTTGACAATTAGATCATTACTCATGCATAGTATAGCTACTATGGGAAGACAGATTTAAGCAGAAAGGGTGGCTTCATGAAACGTAGAAGCTATAATACTGGGTTTCAGATAGCTGGTATTGTTGTTGTGTTCGGCAGTATAGCTATCATTTTAAGTGGTATTATTGGAATCTGGACCTATACCAGTGATAGTGCATCTATAGCGAATATCGACTATAGCTGTGAAGGGCAATATATGGGATCTGGAGATATTTGTCATGCAAGCGGGAAAGACTATACCGTTACAGAATGGATGAACTATAAGAAGCAAGAGGCGCAGAGTCGACAAAACAATGCTTTTTGGAATGCCCTCAAAAATTCTGGCATCTGTTTGGGGGTAGTGGCACTCTTCATAATTGTGCTTTCATTGCGGGCTATTCCTAGATACTATCGTTAATGAATGTAAATATTGGAATTAAGCTTTTGGAAGTTTACCAATCATGCTGGCGAGAGCATTCTCTCCTTTGATTTTACAGGCCAATTTCTTGGGAACTGGTCAAGGAAGAGCACCCTCTGATCAATAGGGTAATTGCCAAAAACGAACAGCTCAATTCCAGCATTTACAGTGATGGCCTGGACCAACAAGTAGAGCAATCGGGAGAAATGTTGACAGTCATTGTAGAGCGGTATCTTGCAAAGGGGCTGGCAAGAGACGCAGGCCAGCTCGTCGAGATCTCACGGTTTGTTCTGTTTATCGAAGAGAATCGGGTGCTTGTGCCTGTGGCGCTTGCTGAAAAGCAAGCGCCACAGGCACAAGGATTCAGGTGGCGTAGGTGCGGCGGCGGAGCATGCCTCCGAAGAGGAAGTGCCAGAGGGCGACCAGGATCAGCGCGCCGATCAGTGCTCGGATGAGGGGGACTGGCGGGGTGGTGGGAATATAGTAATCCTGAATGCCTGAGATGATAATCACCTGCGTCATCAACCAGATACCCACCAGGGCAGCGACAATTGCTCCAATAAATCCCAGAGGCGCGCGCCAGCCGAGAAGAGCCTCGGCAACCGTTCCTACAAGGGCCGCGACAATCAAGTACACCACAAGGTTCAATCCGAATGACCAGACGTGATCGCCAATGCGAATCGTGACGCCGTCGGCTACGATCATACTGAGTGTGACCATTTTATCCTCCTTGATACAATTTGTATCTTTTGTCCACGGTTTCTCTCTTTAAACATACCCGTAAGCGTTGTTTCTCGACAAGTCAGCAATAAAAAGTCTCAGCGGTTTTTCAGCTTTCCCTTAATTTTCTAAGCTTGCTTGTTCTCCCCAGCCCATTAATACAGAGTGGATTGAGCGAGAGGAGCACCACGGCGCCCC
>DASVMX010000646.1:0-1843 GCA_036384215.1 Ktedonobacteraceae bacterium
TGCCTCGCAAAAAACTAGAACTGGTTCCACAAAGCCTGGTTGCTGACTTCGTGATGATAGATGATTTCCGAGGTCTTCACCTGAGTGCCCAGGCTGCGCGGGCTACGGTCCGCGGCTGCCTGTTTGAAGGAGAGGAATTTCTCGGTGTTTGTCTCACCCAGCACTTTCTGCATGAGCTTGCTGGAGCCAAAGAGGTCGATAGCCTCCTGGATGGTGCCGGGCAGCAGGCGCACTTCGCTACTGTTCTGCGCGGCAGCCGGCAGGGTTTCGCCGTTCAGGCCAACCTGGAAAAGCGTGTAGAGCAGCAGGTAGGGGTTGGCGTCGGGCGCGACTGAACGCACTTCGATGCGCGCGGTGCGCTCGTTGCCCACCGGAATGCGGATCATGGAGCCGCGGTCAATGGGCGAAACCTGGATCTGGTTGGGCGCCTCAAAGTGCGGATCGAGACGGCGATAGGCGTTGACGCTCGAATTCAGCACCAGGCAGAATTCGGGTGCGTGATTGAGGATGCGCGAGACGAAATCGCGGGCCGCGGACGAGAGGTTCTCCTGACCGTTTTTGTCGTAGAAGATGTTCTTGCCATTCTTCGCCAGCGAGATGTTGGTGTGCATGCCGTTGCCGTTGATGCCCATAATCGGCTTGGGCAGGAAAGTCGCGCTCAGCCCCATGGTGTTGGCCACCTGGCGGCAGACCAGCTTGTAGAGTTGGATCAGGTCGGCAGTGCGCAGGGCGTTGGTGTAGGAGAAGTTCATCTCGAACTGCGAGGGCGCGACCTCTGGATGATCCTTTTCGTTCTTAAAGCCCATCGCGCGCTGCACGCTGGCGGAAACGTCAATAAACTGGCGCAGCGGATCGCGCGGCAGGGAGTGGAAATAGCCACCCGTCGAAATCAGATGGAAGCCATTGCGCTCGTCGAAATGTTGTTCCGCGTTGGCCCCTTCCACAATAATGCCCTCGACCTCCGCCGAGACCAGCGCGCTCATACCTTCTTTCGCCTGCAAATCGCGTAAGAAATTTTGCAACAGGCCGCGGAAATCTGACTCGTACTGCTGGCCCTCGCGGTTGAGCACATTGGCGAAAACAATGACCTTGCCCGTCCCAAAGAGGTCCGCCGGCAGCCAGAGAAAACTGGTCCAGTCCACCTGCAAACGTAGATCAGACTCGCGCTGGGCGGTGAAGCCGCGGATCGAGGAGCCATCAAAGGTCAGGTTATCCGCGGAATCGAGAAGGAACTTTTTATCATAGTCCAGCATATGGAAACGACCCTCAAGGTCGGAGAAGCACAGCGTCACCGCTTTAATACGCTTCTCTTTTTCCAGGTACTCGCGGTAGTATTGCTCTTGTTCTTCCGCGGAAACGGTATCGCGTTTCTCTCTGGCTGCGAGGTTGAGTTCTTCCAGCTCGTCGTAAGGAAGAGCCAGGAACAGTTTCAAAGGTGACTGATCGCTCATAAGTTCCATTCTAGCGCTGGCGCAGCGCTGCACATAAACTACACCATCCACGACATCTAACAACAACCACAAAAAGAGGCATGCCGAGCACAATGCTCCCCTGGCAGTCTAAGCGTGCGAAAATCATGAGGAAGCGCCGATGATTCGCTCATACGCGATTTGGCGGTAGGAAACTGCCGCGTTTACGAAAAACATGCTGGAAAAATTATAGGGAGAATGGCCACTGCTTGTCAAGGTGCACCTGTTTCCAGAGCAGGGCTGTTGCAAGATCTTTCTCGCCGCCTGCGGCGGCTCGCAGAAAGAGAGAAAAGAGGTTTTTTGCGGGGACTGGCTCCTTGTTCCGAGCGGGCAAGTTGCTTGATCGCACCTTTCTTCGCTCGCTCGGAAAGGAA
>DASVMX010000647.1:0-9057 GCA_036384215.1 Ktedonobacteraceae bacterium
GAGAGATAAACGCGCGCCATGGCCCGCGTTTATCTCTCCATCTGTAGGCCAAAATGCTTTCTTAGACCGCCTGCCTGGCCCTTTAATGTAACCCCATAACGTACTAGAAAGTGAAGTCTCGCCTCCTAGAGGCTTCAGCCCTAAGACCTGGGATGTTCTTTGGTAGCAGAAAGGACATTCCCAGGTTCCCACATTCCCTGGCCTGAAAATTATGAGGGATTATAGACGCGCAGGTTAGTGAAGCTGGCATTGCCGCTGTTAGCGGAGAGAGTGCCGGCTGCCACGCCGATCTGGCCGGAGGAGAAGGTGCTGTCCTGAATTTTGCCGACGAAGCTGCCGTTGATGAAGAGCTGGAAGTTGTTCCCTCTGGCGATGACAAGCAGGGTATTTTTGCTGCCAAAGGGCTGGATAGCGCTGCTGGCGGTTTTCTGGATCATGAAGGTGGGTTTGTTGTCGGTGAAGTAGCGCAGGTAGAACTCGCCCTGGTTGTTGACCTCGAAGTCGTAGAACTGGCTCTGGGCGGCGTTGGCGCGGAAGATCAGGCCGGCGTCAGCAGCAGAGTAGAGGGTGACATCGATCTGGATGGCGGCGTCGCTGTATTGCGGGACACTGGCGATACAGGGCTGCAGGACGTTCGCGGTATTGGCGGCAGCGTAATAGGCGTTGTTCTGAAAAAAACAGTTGGAGCCGTCATTCGGCCAGTTATTGGCGTCCTGGGCGCTGAGCGGATCGTTGAGCGCGGGTGGCTGGCTGGTAATCGCGCCAGCAGTGGCCTCGACATGGTGAATGGCCGCGATAGCCTGCGCGGTCGCGGTGGCGACCACGGCTGTCTGAGCCACATGGGTAGCGTGAATCTGCTCAGTCTGGACCGCGATAACGCTGCTGGTCGCGCCGGCGCGGGCAGTGGCCGTGCTATTGGCTTCGTTCTGCTGACGTGTCCGCACTCCCAGATAGGCCAGGATACTGCTGACCGAGACGACGAAGATGATCCCCATAATGATAGTCGCGAGCACGCGCCCGCTCTGGCCCCTCCTGCGCCGCGCGCGTGGCGCGCGCGTTATGCTCCGGGACGAAAAATGATCGGTGGTCTGCTCAAAGTTGCGCGCGGGCGTGATAGGGGGCCGGGAAGGACTGCTCGCGGAAGGCGTGGCTACAGCCCGCTCGGACTGGAGATAGAGCTTTTCCTGCTCTGCCTGGCGTGGCGTCTCTGGCTGCGCTGGTTGACGCGGTGTCTCGGACTGAGCTGGCGGGCGCGCTGTCTCAGGACGCGAGGGAGAAGGTGTGAGTGTGCCGGGACGTGCAGTTGGGGTCAGGCTCTCGCTCATAACTTCGGTATCATAGAGCGAGGGCATCTCTTCCAGGTCGTTGATTGCCTGTTGATAAGCCTGCACAAGCGCCAGGGGCGTGTCATAGCGTTGGGCTGGATCTTTGTCTAGCGCGCGCATGAGCACGCGGTCAACGGCTTTGGGAACTCTGGGATTGTAGTACGAAGGCGGCTGGGGCGTTTCGCGCAGGTGTTTCCAGAACGTTGAGATAGCGGTATCCCCGCGAAATGGCACGCGGCCAGCAATCATCTGGTAGAGCACAATCGCCAGGGCATAAATATCCGCGCTCGTGCCTGCCGGTCCCTCGGCCAGTTCGGGAGCCATATACTCGGGCGTGCCCAGCAGCGTGCCCGTTTGCGTCAGATCACCGCCGCCCTCCAGGGCGCGGGCCAGGCCAAAATCGGCCAGGTATACGTAATGGTCGTCGCGCAACAAAATGTTAGAAGGCTTGATATCGCGGTGAATCAGCCCGCGCTGGTGAGCATAGTACAGACCACTGGCGATCTGTTGCAGCAGTTCCCCGGCATAGGCCAGGCCAGGCGGCGTGGCCTGTTTTTTAAGATAATCGTCGAGCGTGCCCTGCGCGACATACGGCATGACCAGGTAGTGCCACGGTCCCTGCGCCCCCACATCGTAGGCCGGCAAAAGATGGTCGTGGTGGAGATTGCCCATGGCCTGCGCCTCACGCGAAAATCGTTCGGCAAACTCCGTCTGGCTACTGCCTACAATCTTGACCGCGACATCGCGTTGCATACGTTGGTCAGTAGCCAGATAAACCTCCGCCATCCCACCTCGTCCCAGGCGCCGCTTGAGTAGATAGCGGCCAAGAGAAATCCCTTCCAGTCCGGGCATTGCTCTATCCTTACTGCACTACTAATGTTACAAAAAATTCGCCAGGCATACGTTTGCAGGCAAGTATATCATGAAGGGCACATTTTGCCAATCATACCAAATCTGGACGGATTTGATATGATTGGCCGTTCTTTCCAGCAGAGAGAATTTTCTGGAAAGAAGGGGGACGTGTGAATACTCTGATCGGGCTGGCGGCGGTGCTGCTGTATATGCTGGTTATTCTGGTCATGTGCCTGCAGGCTATTTTTAATATCCGCCTCAATCTGTTTATCTGGGAAAAGCCGGAGAATGCCTGGCTGAATCATGCGCCGACGATCTATCGCGATCCCCGCCTGAGCTTTACGCTGATGTTGCCGGCGCGTCACGAGGAGGGGGTTTTTCAGCGCACGATCCAGAAAGTTCACGATCTTAACTATCCCAAAGAGTTGATGCAGATTATCGCCGTCTGCCGGGTAGATGATCCGGGTACAATTGTCGAGGCCCAGACCATCATCGAGCAACTGGGCGATCCCGGTGTGCAGCTTTTGATCTTTAATGACTATCCAATTAACAAGCCACATGGGCTCAACCTGGCGCTACAGGTCGCGCGCGGGGATGTGGTGACGATCTTTGACGCAGAAGATGAGCCGCACCCCGATATTCTCAATGTGATTAATACGACCATGCTTGACGAGGAAGTGGACGCGGTGCAGAGCGGGGTGCAGCTCATGAACCATAATACACGCTGGTTCTGCTTCCTTAATGTACTGGAGTATTTCTTCTGGTTTAAGTCATCGATGCACTTTTTCTCACGCGTGGGCATGACCCCACTGGGCGGCAACACGGTCTTTGTAAAGCGCGAACTGATGGAGCAGCTCGGCGGCTGGGACGAGAACTGTCTGACCGAAGACGCCGACCTGGGCATTCGCCTCTGCCTCTCGCGGGCGCGCCTGCGGGTGATCTACGACGACGAGTATGTGACGCGCGAGGAGACACCCTATACAATCGGGCAATTTATCAAGCAGCGCACGCGCTGGAACCAGGGCTTTATCCAGATCCTTTTGAAGCGCCAGTGGCTCAAGCTGGAGAAGCGCTCGCAGCGCTTGCTGGCCTTTTACGTTTTAATCCTGCCAGAGATCCAGGCCTTCTTTGCGCTGCTGGTGCCAGTCTCGCTGGCCATGCTTGTACTGGTAAAAGTGCCGCTCTGGCTGGCCATGTTCTCATTTCTGGCCCTGTACTGTTTCGCCCTGGCTCTGTTTATTGACCTGGTGGGCCTGCACGAATTTCTCAAGGCGCACCAGCGCAAATGGAGCTGGCGCGAAGCCTGCGTGCTGGTGCTGGCCTTTTTCCCCTATCAATGGCTGCTGGCCCTCAGCTCCCTGCGCGCCTGCTGGCGAGCCATGCGCGGGCTGACCAACTGGGAAAAAACTCCCCACGTTGATCATGCATCGGGGAGATGAAACAATGACATTTTCTTCGCGCCAGGCGCCAGATGAAAAGGTCCAGAGCGACAGCGAGCAGCCGCGCCACATTCAGCCAGCGACGCGCCGTCGTTTCACGCCCGCTCGCCTGCCAGATCCTGGCGCCGGCCTCACCTCCAACAGCTCGCCAGATCCTGACACCGACCCGGTCTTTTCCGCATCTGCCAGTTTCTCTGAACAGCAACCAGGCCCGCACCGCCCTCTGCTGGGCGGTAAGCTCTCTCTGCCTTCAAAGCCGCTTCTTCCGCGTGGTAAACTCTCTCTGCCTTCAAAGCCGCTTCTTCCGCGTGGTAAACTCTCTCTGCCCTCAAAAAAAAACGGACCACGCCTGCACCCGGCCCTGCAAGACGTGGAACAGCAGGAAACCAGAGCTATTCCCCAATTCTCACCACCGACTCTCCTGGCAACCGAGAACGCGGGCAGCCGTCAGAGCGGAGCCTCTGACGCTGCCGCCGATGCAGCACTGGAGCCGCGCCTCTGGTGTGGACCTGTTGAGGATGCTGCTGGCGTAGAAACGGATGAGGCGCTGGAGGTAGTGAACGGGCATGTGGTGCTTTATCGGCAGGCCAATTTTTCTGTTCACACGGTCTATCGTCCGGGGCAGAAACTGTATCCGCTGCGCAAGCCGAGCGGATACACAAGCAGGATGGCACGCGTGATGCCACACCAGCGCGAGCGCGTGGCGGTCAGCCAGACGCGGCGCATGCCCAGAGTCGAGATGCGGGAGACGCGCCGCTCGTTGACACTGCCAGTCCCGCTCTGGCTGGAAAGCGCCGCGCTGCTGCTCCTGCTCGCCGGCGCGGTCTACCTCCATGCTTACAACCTCTTCCAATTTCCAGGCTATACCATGGACGAGGGCACCTATATGCAGAACGCGTGGGCTATCACCATTGGCAAGCTCTCGCCCTATCCCTATGGCTACGGTCATCCCCCGGCTGGCTGGATACAGCTCGCGCTCTGGATCAAGGTCAGCAATCTTTTTCGCTTTGGCGCGGCCATTAATAGCGGGCGGATCATGATGCTGGCGTACTCCGCTGGTGGGACGCTGCTGGTCTACTTGATCGCGCGTCGCCTGGGTGGCAGTAAGAGCGCCGCGCTGATCGGCATGGCCCTCTTTGCCTCCTCGCCGCTGAGCGTGATCTTGCAGCGCGAGGTGCTGCTCGATAATATCGCGACCTTCTGGCTCCTGCTCGCGCTCTACCTGATCGTCGTGAGCCGCAGCCGCCTGCTCTACCTTGCCGGAGCAGCCCTGGCGCTGGGCCTGGCTGTCCTCTCCAAAGAGGTCAGCGCGGTTCTCCTGCCAGCACTGGCCTACCTGGCCTGGCTGCACATTACGCCTTTCCAGCGCAAATTCGCCCTGGTGACGTTTACCTACATCACCCTGGCCATGATCTCTACTTTTGTCTTGATGGCCCTGCTCAAGGGCGAGCTTTTTCCCTACGCCTGGCATCTGCCCTGGGATACCCATCCGCACCTGAGTCTGCTCGACACCTATGCCGGGCAGATTCAGCGCGGACAGAACCAGGGCAGTTTTCTGGAGAGCTGGCGCACCTGGTGGCAGGAGGACGCTCCACTGACCTGCGCCGGTCTCGCGGCTCCCATCTTCAATCTACTCTATGGCTGGCGCGAACGTAAACATCTCGCGCTGGCACTCCTGGCCTTGAGTTACTGGCTGCTGCTCGCCCGCGGCGGCGTGGTCTATGTCTTCTATCTGCTTCCTTTGCTTCCGCTGATCGCGCTGAACGTTGCCCTGGCCCTGCACGTCTTACTCGGCTGGTTGAGCAGACTCGCGCGCCTGCCAGCGGCTCGCGCGGTGCTCCTGCTGCTCCTACTCAGCCTGCTTCTGCCTTACAACGCGATTGGAGCCGCGCGCCAGGCCAGCGCGCAGCCCGTCGCAGCGCAGCAGCAGGCGCTTAGCTGGGTGCGCGCCCATCTCCCGCGCAACGCCTACATCGTCATCGATACCTACATGTACCTCGACCTGCGCCAGCCCGCCAACGATGGCGCAAACCTCGCGCCTGTCTTCACCAGAGCCGAGGTCTACTGGAACGTCGCCACCGACCCCAGCATTCGCGACGGGGTGCTGCATAACAGCTGGAACAACATAGACTACCTGGTGGTCGATAAGCAGATGCTCGACGACATCCACGCCAACACACCCGCTTTTACTATCCTCCAGGCTGCCCTTGTTCACTCAACCCGGCTTGCCAGCTTCCACGCCCGCGACTACTTTGGAGATATCACCCTCCAGATCTACCAGGTTCGCCACCAGAATACGCCGCTGGTGCGGGCTGGACCCACGAAAAATGACGCTCAGACGCGCTGGTAGGCAATCTGGCGCATACCCCAGGTGATCTCGTCTGCGCCCGTGGCGTGTTCCGCCAGTTCATGTAAATCCTGTTCGAGCCGCGCGATCATCTCCAGTGGGTAAGTGGCCTGAATAAAAGGCTGCTGCTTCCACGAGGGGATATTCAAAGAGAACATTGTCGCCGCCATTCTGGTGGAGACCGGCAATTGATAGACCCGGCTCAACCGGAGTCTGAGATTACCGCGTGGTTGAAACTGATCCAGCACAGGCCCGATATAGAGCTGGTTCGCCTGCTGACTCAGCATGGCAGCGACAATCCCAAGGTAGGTTTGAAACAACGGCTGGTCCGTGCGAATCCACTCCACCTCGTCCAGCAATAAGAGCCCGCGTGGCTGCACCTGCGTGCCCCACAGCTCGACCGCGGCCAGGGGATCTTGCAGGTGCGTCAGCAACATGCGGCAAAACACCAGATCGCCAGCGCCAGTGGGAAAAGGAATCCGCGTCAGGTCATGGCGCGCAAACGAAACATGCTCGCTCGCGTTCTCAGCCATCGCCAGCGCCACAAAATGTTCCGAGGCATCGATTCCAAAAGTCAATTCGCTGTCTGTCACCTCAGAGACCAGCCGCGTCGTATACCCTGGTCCACAACCCAGGTCCAGGGCCAGCGCCGGCCTCTTATCCAACGCCACATCGCCCAAAAAAGCCCGGCTCGCCGGCCCAAAAACCTCCGCCAGCACGTGCAGCCGCCGTGCGGCGAGGTCTGTATCTTTAAAAAGATATGCCATAGTGCTTCCTGCCTTTCTTCACTCTTTTTATTATAATGTCTGATTTCCATAACGCCTGTATGCCCGCGCCTGCGTCGCTCGCTTTTTTCTCCACCCCGTACAAAAAAGCGGGCGCCGCAGGCACGAGTTCTGCAGGGTGACGAGAAACCCATTTCTAATCGTCGGTTTTCGTCTATAGCGTCTCCTTTTATGGTAATATCATGGGGTAGCGGCCTGTCGAAGGGAACGGGGTGAAGTTATAATAAAGGATAATTGAATCGAATGAGCGTAGACGAGAAGACACATTCAGAGGAAGCACCGCTGGTCGTGGGTGTTGATCTGGGAGGGACGCAGATCCGCGCGGCGGTTTTACGGGGCGCGGAGGTACGTGGCCGCGCGGCGACGCTGACGGGACAGGATGCCACGCCGGAGCGCGTTTTACCGCGTATCTATGCTACGATGCAGGAGGCAATGGAGAAGGCTGGCGTGGCTCTGGGGGAGATCAAAGGCATCGGCGTGGCGGCTCCCGGTCCGCTGGACAATCGCGAGGGCGTGCTCTATTCGCCGCCCAATCTGCCCGCCTGGAAGGGTGTGCCGCTGCGAAACATCCTCAGCCAGCAGTTTCACTGTCCGGTCTTTCTGGAAAATGATGCCAATGCCGCCGCGCTGGGCGAGTTCTTCTTTGGCGCGGGCCAGGGCAGCCGCGATATGGTTTATCTGACAGTCAGCACAGGCATCGGCGGCGGGGTGATCGCTAACGGCCAGATCCTGGAGGGCGTCAATGGGACTGCAGCGGAACTGGGACACATCACGATTGACTGGCGTGGCGAGCGCTGCCCCTGCGGGAATATTGGCTGTCTGGAAGCGCTGGCTTCCGGTACGGCCATCGCGCGCAAGGCAAACAGGCTCATCGCCAGCGGCCAGGGCACAGATCTGCTGGCCTTTGCCCGCGCTATGGCGGAACATTCCGGCACCGCGCCCGATAAAAAGGCGCTGCCCGGCCTGGACCTCACCACTCAGCCACTGAAGACCAGCTCGTTGCCCGCGCGCGCGCCAGACCAGGACGAGGAACTTCAGGTGACCTCCCAGACGGTCGCGCGCGCCGCCGAGTCTGGCGTTCCCAGCGCGCGCGCGATCATCACCGAGGCCGCCGAGGCGTTGGGCTTTGGCCTGGTCAACATCCTGCATATTTTCAGCCCCGAACTCATCATCCTGGGCGGCGGCGTCATGCAAATGGGCGCGCTGTTAATGGAACCAGCCCTCAAAGTTGTGCAAGAACATGCCATGAAGGCCAATATGGCGAAAGCACGCATCGTCATGGCCCAGCTTGGTGGCAACGCGGGCCTGGTCGGAGCAGGCGCGCTCCCCTTTTACTACCAGGAACAGCTCAAAGGGCAGCAGGCGCGCTAAGTCGGAGAAGAAGAGAGAACGAAGGATATGGCAGCGAATAAAGAACGCCTGGATGTCGCGCTGGTGCGGCGGGGACTGGCTCCCAGCCGCGAACGCGCGCGGGCTCTGATTATGGCGGGACAGGTCTTCCTGGGCGATAAAATGCTCGACAAACCGGGTACGCTGGTGCCGTTAGACAGCGATTGTCGCCTGGCAGAGACGCCCGACGAGCTAAAATACGTCAGCCGTGGAGGTCTCAAGCTCGAAAAGGCGCTGCAAGAGTTCCATCTCAATCCTGCCGGCCTGATTGCCCTGGATGTTGGCGCCTCGACCGGAGGCTTTACCGACTGTTTGCTGCGCAACGGAGCCAGCAAAGTCTACGCTCTGGATGTCGGGCGCGCGCAGTTGGCCTGGACGCTGCGCAACGACCCGCGTGTGGTGGTCATGGAACAGACCAACATCCGTCATGTCACAGAACTGCCCGAGCCGATCCAGTGTGCAGTCATCGATGTTTCATTCATCTCATTGCGCCTGGTTCTGCCACCGCTTGTCCCACTGCTCGCGCCCGGCGCCTGGATCGCCGCGCTGGTCAAGCCCCAGTTCGAGGCCGGAAAAGCCGAAGTCGACCGCGGCAGCGGTGTCATCAGCGATCCCGTCGTCCACGCTCGCGTGCTCACCGAACTCCAGACCTGGATTCCCGAACACACGCCCCTGCGCATCCAAGGCACCATTGATTCACCGATTCACGGACGAGACGGCAACAAAGAATTTCTGATGCACCTGAGTCTCCATAGATTTTGAAACGTCATGCGCTGGAAGCGCACCACTCCGTATGAGGTTTTTACATGACCTCAGAAGATATCGTTGGTAAACCCCTTGCGCCGCGCAGCGGCGCTCTTTTTTTTAAGGATGCTGGCTGATTGGGCGGCCCGTGGCCGCCCAATCAGCCAGCATCCTTA
>DASVMX010000648.1:0-2635 GCA_036384215.1 Ktedonobacteraceae bacterium
CTTGCAGCGTTTGCTGTAAGCAGAGAGAAAAGAGGCCGATGAGTGGTGGAAAATCAGCTTTCTCATATCACGAAATCCTGAGACGAATCAGTCTGAGAAGTTAATTCGCGGCTTCACGTAGGTTTCGTTCGGAAGAATCAAGTACCCCATAAAGGAGCTAGCTCCCAGGTCCAGTTCGTCGGCACAAATTGTTCAACATGCTATAATGTCCTCATGATCTCATGATGAACACGGAGGACCTCTCAGATGACCTTTTCCATTGTGGCCTGTGATCTTGAGGCAGGCGAACTTGGCGTTGCCGTGGCTT
Source organism: Ktedonobacteraceae bacterium (assembly GCA_036384215.1). Classification (GTDB taxonomy): domain Bacteria; phylum Chloroflexota; class Ktedonobacteria; order Ktedonobacterales; family Ktedonobacteraceae; genus Paraktedonobacter. Next base: position 308 of record DASVMX010000648.1, read on the forward strand.
CAAAATTTCTCGCGGTTGGCGCAGTTGTTCCCTGGGCGCGAGCCGGTGTGGGAGCAATTGCGACGCAATCGTGGGCCAATACCAGCTATGGTCCGCGTGGCCTGGACCTGCTGGCAAGCGGCCTTTCGCCCAAAGAGGCGCTCGAGACGTTGCTGGGAGAAGACGAGGGACGAGCGACGCGCCAGGTGGGGATCGTAGGAGTTGATGGTTCTCCCGCTGTCACCTACACGGGGGATCAGTGCTTTTCCTGGGCTGGCGGCACCAGCGGGACAACCTACGCCTGCCAGGGCAACATTCTGGTTGGAGAGGAGACGGTCCAGGCAATGGCCCGAACCTTCGAGCAGTCCACGGGATCGCTGGCCCAGCGTCTCCTGGGCGCTCTGGCGGCTGGCCAGAACGCCGGGGGCGATAGCCGGGGACAGCAAAGTGCGGCCCTGCTCGTGGTGCGGCAGAACGCGGGATATGGCGGTTTCAATGATCGTATGATCGATCTGCGCGTAGATGATCATCTTCAGCCCATTCAGGAACTCCAGCACCTGCTCCTCTTACACACCCTCTCTTTTTCGTCACCGGACCCGCAGGATATTCTGCCCATCGATCAGGTCCTGGCCACGGAATTGCAAATCATGCTGACTGCGAGCGGAGATTATCAGGGCGTGGCCACTGGCGCGTATGACGAGCAAACGCAGCGAGCCTTCCGGGCCTTCACGGGCCGCGAAAACCTGGAAGAACGCTGGTTTGAGGATGCCCGCGTTGACCGGGTGGTCCTGCGTTTCTTGCGCGAAAAGTTCGCGGATGAGCCGCACGAGTAGCCCGGACACTTCACATACCCTCCTCCAGATATTCTAGAGAGATCAGGTAGTGAAAAACTCGTCGAGAACGGGGGCAAGAGCTTCAGCTCCTTTTTCTGTATCTATTTGAGGCCAGCGTCACGTGCCCGCACAATCGCTTGGGCACGGTCAGCCACTTGGAGTTTGCTGAAAATGTTGGAGACGTGGTTCTGCACCGTCTTGAGACTAAGCGTGAGACGCCTGGCGATGACGGCGTTGCTCTCGCCCTGCGCGATCAGGTGGAGGATCTCGCGTTCGCGCTCGGTGAGATCGGGAAAGGCGATGGCCGAAGCGCTCTGTGGGAGGGCAGAGAAATAGCGGATCATACGCTGTGCGATAGTAGGACTGAAGATGGCCTCGCCCTGGTAGACAGCTTGCACTGCCCGCACCAGTTCGTCCTGGTCCGCATCCTTGAGCAGGTATCCATGAGCGCCGGCGCGCATGGCGGTAAAGACCGAGTCGTCGTCTTCGAACATCGTGACCACCAGTATCTGAATATGCGGACTGGAGTGCAAAATGCGCCGTGTAGCCTCAATGCCGTTCGGGCCCGGCATTTTGATATCCATCAGAATCACATCTGGCTGGAGCGCCTCAGCTCTGGCAATTGTTTCGTCACCATTGGAGGCTTCGCCGATCACCTCCATATCCTCTACCCCCAGCAACATTGTGCGCACACCCTCACGGTAGAACGCGTGATCATCGGCAATGAACAGACGAATCGGATTCATGGCGTTTTTCCTTCCACTTCTCAAGCAAGAGCAGTTCCTGAGGTTTCTAGCGGCAGTTGGATGGAGACACGTGTGCCACCGGAAATCCGGGTGGTGATGGTCCATTCGCCACCCAGTTCCGCAGCGCGTTCGCGCATGGAGATAATGCCCACGCCTGCCCGATAATCGTCGGGCAGACCCCGGCCATCATCGCTAATCGCGATGTGCAGAGATCGTCCATCAACCAGTTCCAGGCGCACAAGGCAGGTCTGCGCGCAGGCATGCCGTTCAACATTGGTCAGCGCTTCCAGAATAATGCGATAGGCCGCGACCTCTACGGCAGCAGAAAGCTCCGGCAGATCGGTGGGGGCTTCGAGGGAGATTTGAATGCTCTGCGCTCCCTGGAGTTGCATGATATATTCACGGAGAGCCGAGACCAGGCCAAGTTCGTCCAGCGCAGGTGGTCGCAGCGCGTAGACGACTCGCCGGATATCTGCAATCGTCGATTTTATTTGGGTCTTGAGGTTGCCAAGTTGGGCAATAGCGGCATCTGGATCACGAGAAACCAAATGCCGGGCGATATCAATCCGCTGGGAGATGCTGGCAAGCGTCGGACCGACGCCATCGTGTAAGTCGCGGCGCAGGCGGCGGCGCTCCTCTTCGCGTGCCAGCACCAGGCGTTCGCGTGCCTTCTGGAGATCAGCTGCTAGCCGTACAGCGTGAGCGGCGAGGCCTGCCTGCCGCGCCAGCTCATCAAGAAGCCGCACATCAGCGGGGGTCAGGGCTTCGCC
>DASVMX010000649.1:0-4882 GCA_036384215.1 Ktedonobacteraceae bacterium
CGGGCGCGCGTACAGCCTGGGCTGGATAAACATTTTTTACTGGAAATGCCATAGAGGGCCGATTTATCATGTTCTATCACGATAAATCGGCCCTCTATGGCATTTTCGGTTATTTTAGGTATCACATTGTTTGTGAATGATTCATCGCCTTCATTTTGGGATTTACCAGGATAGAGAGCGTGGCCAGCAGGTAGAGCGCGCCCATGGCGAAAAGCGTCCAGTGTAGGCCGAGCCAGGCGATGACAAAGCCGGCTGCGAATGTGCCCAGCGGGTTGCCTGCCATAGCGCCCGCGCCAACCAGGCCGAATACCCGCGAGCGCATGGCTGGCGGTGTGCGTTCCTGAAGAGCCGTGGCGATCAGCGAATTGATCGGGCCGATCATCAGGCCGGAGAGGAGAAACCAGCCCAGGATCAAGGGAAAATTGGCCGTGAGCAGCACCCAGAAGCGCAGCGCGGCGCCAATGGTAAAGCAGAGGCCAAAGGTTAAACGGCGCGGCAGGCGATGGCCGATGGTGCCAAAGATGGCCGCACCCACGAAGGCCGCGCCGCCGAAGGCCGACATCAAAATCCCCTGGAAGAGCGCGCTGTGAAAGGTCTGCATCACATATACCGGCATCACGACCGCCGAGGAGGCCGCGTCAAGCATATTGGTGATCATCACCACCCCGACGATTGTCGAAATCACCACGTCCAGCCTGACAAAGCGCAAACCCTCCTTGAGCTCGGCCAGGTAGCCGCCTCTGCTTTCTTTCTGCTCATCCTGCGCGCGCGACTGAATATGAGCGGGCACGGAGAGTCCGATCAGCAGCGCCGAGATGGCGAACGAGGCCGCGTCCAGCCAGAGCAGATTGCTGGTGCCGATCAGGGTAATTAGCAGTCCGGCCAGGGGCGCGGCCAGGAATCTAGCTCCACGTACCGTGCCATCGTTCCACGCGTTCGCCCGCTCCAGGCGCATCCCCGCCAGCTTCGCCAGGTCAGGCACCAGAGAATCGCGCGCCGTATCCGCGGGTGAGCGCAGCAAGCCACCGCAAAAGACCAGCGCCAGCATTTGCCAGAAGGCCAGGCCGACGGTGTGATAGAGCAGCGGGATCAGCAGAGCTGTCAGGCCACATAGCACATCGCCGATCACACTGGTGCGTTTATAGCCCAGGCGGTCCACCAGCACGCTGCCCAGGAAGGCCGAAACGACCATCGGCAGCGCCGAAAAAAAGCCCGTAATCCCCGCTTTCTCCACGCTGCCCGTCGTCTGGAGCACAAACCAGGGGATGGCTAGAAAGGACATAATATCGCCCATATACGAGATCGTATTGCCCAGAAAAAGCGCGTAGGCCGGCCAGCGGCGGCGTCTCTCCTCGCCTTCCAGCTCGCCCGTCGCGCGCTTTTCTCCAAGCTTCGCGTTCATCGCCCACCTCCCACGATCTTCAGCACCTCGAAGGTCTCGTAGTCGGAAATGACCTCAAAGCTGGCAGAATCGAGCACGCTCGCGAAATGAGTCACGATAGCTGGCCGGCCCGCGAACTCGATAGCGCGGTCAGGCAGCAGGTGGATGCGCGGGTGAGCCTGGAGAAAGATCCGCCCTTCCGGCAGGCAGAGCACCAGCCCTTCCAGGGAGATGCAACTGACATCGTCACAATGCGGGCAGGTGATACTGAGCACGCGATCTTTGTTCAGCATTGCCCACGTTGGCTTATCCTTGCTTAACCAGAGGAGCTGGCGTACCTCCTCGCGCGGGCTGATCTTGACAGTTCTGGTTCGCCCACAGGTATCGCAGCGCATTGAGCCTTCGCGCAGACCCTGGCGGTAATACATGTTGCACCACTGGCTCAGACGAGCGTACGCCGGTTTGTACGACTTGATTCCCCGGAGCAGAGGGACATCTTCGTTTTTGCTCAAGACCTCGTCGCCGGGACTGCACGCGGGACATTTGAGGTAAAGCAGACCGCGCTCCTGCTCTTTATAGCCCAGCAGTCGGTGTTGCCCGCAGACATGGCACCACAGCGAAGTCTGTTCCCAGCGGCGCTCACCAGCCGCCCGCGTGTACTCGGCGATCTCCTCCTGTAGTTCGCTGGTCAGCACCTTGCGCAGCGCCAGTTTCCCGCGTTGCAGGCGCATAGCAATCGCGCTGGCGTTTGTATCCAGCCGGGCCGCGATCTCCGCGAGGGGCGACTCCTCGATATAGCGCCGGACCAGCACGTCGCGCGTCTCTTCTGGTAACAGGGCCAGCGCGCGGTCCAGCAGCGTCACCAGCTCGCGGCGCTCCAGTTCCACCTCCAGGTCAAATTCGTCCGCCACCAGTTCTTCGAGCGTCACCGCGCCTGGCTCCTCGGCGTTGTGTGGCAGAACAAGACTGTGGGCCTGAGCGCGTCCCTGCTGGCGCAGCCAGCGCAGAGCAACATTGCGCGCGATTCCCGCGATCCACTGAGTCCGCTTCTCCGGCTCACGCAGGCCCTCCAGACTGCGCCAGGCCAGCAGCAGGGTCTCCTGCGCCAGGTCCTCCGCCGCGTCAGCGTTGCCTGTCAGGCGTCTGCACAGTCCCACCAGCCGCCCGCGTTCCTCCTGCGACAGAAAATCCCCGGCCACGCCACCAATCTGATACTCCATGCTTTTTACCTCCTCACAGCTTCAGAAAAGAGTACTTGCCAGTCTGTCGCCTCAGAAGCCCAAAACATAACGCAAAAAAATAACCGCCCATCGAGTTTTCTCCCGCCGTCTTGCGCCAGCGGGAAATCCCAACAAGTAACTTCCTTTCTAAGTATGCCAGGTTCTCTTCTGATTTGAAGACTCGGCCAGCAAAGTATAACAAAAGGCCCCTCATCGTGGGAGATGAGGGGCCACGGTTGGCAGAGGTCGCGGGCGGGCGATCAGTCCCAGCCGTTTTCTGCATTCGGTTCGGTGTTGTGCATGCCGTTTTTCTCTTCGCTGACTCTGACGGCCAGGGCCGCCTGGTTGGCTGGCAGCGCGCGATAGGGAGACTGGGCCGCAGGCTGCGCCAGACCACCGGACGAGGGGGGGAGCTGACCGGAGGACGGAAGCGAGCGAGCGCCAGAGACGGTGCGCGTGCCGGAGCGCGGCGACAGCGGTTGGGTTGAAGGCTGTGCCGTCACGTAGGTGTTCACCAGTGGATTGGTAGACGGCAGGGCGGTCAGGCTGCCCTTGCTCTGTAGCGAGAGAATAATGCGGTTGATCTCGGTAAATTCGTTGCAGGACGAGGGCACCAGCAGCGGCGCGCCAGCGGGACTGCGCTCCAGGGCCAGGCAGAAGTCTGCCAGGGCGCGCATCAGGCGCTGCGTGTACTGGTTGATCTGTCCCAGGCGCGTCAGGCGCTCGGCCATCAGGTTTAAGCTGCCCGCGAGCGGCATCAGCACGCCGGTGGCCAGATTGGCGCGGGCCTTGAGATTGCCATTGGCCAGTTGGGCCTGGATATCCTTCAGGTGAGTGATCCCGCGTTCCAGTTCGGCGTTATGCTCGGCGATATCCTGGGCCTGTTCCGCTACGCGCTGGTTGGCCTTGCTCAGATCGATCAGTGCCTCGGCCTGGTCGCGGGCCAGGCGCGCGTTCTCCCAGAGCGTATAGATCTGGCGCGCCACCACCAGCGCTACCACCCCCATAGTAGCACAGAGCAGAACCGGACGAATGGCCAGTTGTCCCGGATCTGTCGAAAGCGCGTTCAACGCAAGGGTCAACAGAAGCAGGCCAAGGAGGATATAGGGGATCAACTGCGTTGGGCCGAAAAGGTTGCGCGCGTGATTGCGCACAGCGCGTTCTTCAATTACATAAGAAGGAGTTGCTGGCAGGTAGCGTCGCAGAAAAGCCGCGATGCCAATGGTCATCAGTCCCAGCGGCCATCCCATATCGGTCCAGGTCGCCTCGACATAGGTGCCGGCGTTGGTCTGGATATTAAAGATGAAGTCGGACGTTACAAAGAAACACAGACCAAGCCCCACCACCAGCAGACCAGCGCGGCGCGCGGTCGCCTCGTACGTGCGTCCCTGACCGCGCATCAGCAGGAAGACCACGCAGCTCAGCAGAGCCATATCGGCGATTGGATAGTACAGGCCCAGGAACTTTGCCAGATTCGCCTCGCCGGGCGCCTGAGCCAGCGAGCCGAGCAGGAGATACCAGGCAATAGCCAGAATCGAGCCCATCGCGATCAGGCTATCCATCAACACCAGCAGGCGTTTGCTGCCGGACTCCGAGGACGGCTGGAGCAGTAAGCCTATAAAAATGAAGAGCGGAAACGCGGAATAGCCGATATCGGCGGTCGAGGGGAACGGTGCTTCCCCCATCGAAACATAGTAGCGCCAGTTGCTATCACCCAGCGCCCACATAATGACGCCCAGGCCAATCAATGCCCAGCCCAATCTTTCCTTGCCGATCCACGGCTCAGCGCTCTCCCCGCGGCGAATTGGCGAGAGCACACTGACCAGGACCATCAAGCCCCCAATGAACCCGCCAGTAACCGGAGCGAACTGGCCTACACGCAGAGCGACTGTCCCGCCCAGGTGAAAGACCACCACCACCACCATGCCCAGACCAATCCACCCCACCCCTTTTGTAATCGTGCGCCAGATAGATTGCATTAAGAGCCTCCTTTCAACTCCAAACCTGGTGCTCCCTCCCGGTGCTTCTTTGTCTACCAGCTTCTGGCAGACACCTTTGTACACTGGGGAGTTTACTCGGTCAGTCTTTCAGTTGCCTCCTACTTTTTCACCAGGGAAAACAGAAACGAGGTATGCCGCAGAGACGGGTTATAGACCTGTCTTTGCGATATACCTCGTTTGTATTGAGAGAACAAACACGTTTGATACGCTGCTCAGCGGCCCAGGCGCTTATACCGAACCATTTGCGGCAGGTATAAGACTCCGGTTGTCTTATACCAGTC
>DASVMX010000650.1:0-11404 GCA_036384215.1 Ktedonobacteraceae bacterium
GTGGTGAAACGCAAGGAATAGCTATGCACCATGTACGATACATAAGGCAAGGCTTTACAAGCCAATACACAAAGGGGTTTACGAAGGTATTAGCGGCCTTAAACAGAAAGCAGATACCCGTATGTATATCCTGCCATAACAAGATCCACAATGGAGAGTACGACGGCCTTTCACTAAAAGACCTGATGTACGACCCGCGAAAACCGCTACCAAGCGGTCATGGCACCTGAACAACTGAATAGGACAACGCGCCGATAACCGGAACCTCTGTCTGTCGCTGAGCAATCGCCGGGAGCGGACGGTTTCGGAAAAACGCGGAGTCGTATGGACTGTAGAAACCACTAACTTACGGAGACGCCGGTAATGAAAGCGATTACCAACACGCCGAGCTAGCCGATCCGCAAAGGTGGGCTAAAGTGCAGTCATCAGTAGCAGGTCCAATGAACTCCCCTACTGGGTAGAAGGGCATAAAGACAGGCCGCACATACGACGACGCGCAGCGTTGTACGATGGCGGTTGTTTTTTCTTTTATTGTCCTTTTACGGTGGTTTGGGTGGCTCAGACTCGACACCGACGGAGAGCCGGATACGCTGAAAGGTGTCCGTCCGGTTCGGAGGGGGGCTGTTGGAAACGTGCTCGTAAGAGTAACGCGCTGGCAGCCTACCCTATCGTGGAGGTCACAGATTCGAGTTCTGTACAGCCCATTCGGCTTCCCAGGCGGCTTCACACAAAAGCCGCTTTTTTGTTTGTTCAAATCCGGGAAATACAAATGCCATAGGTTTGTATCTATCCAGAAACCAACGGGAACTTTTCTGCGATCCGCGGCGTCAAAGGAGTAGTTACTTCAAAAATATGAAACTGGAGGAGACTACGATGTCGAAACGTCTGGCCATGCGTATGGCTATTCCTGTGGCTATGCTTGTTTTTTTGCTTTTTCAGGCGCCATCCGCTTTTGCTTGCGGAGGATTGATTGCGCCGGATGGGGATGTACGCCTGGGGAGGGCCGCGACGCTGGTGGCGTGGCATAATGGGGTTGAGCACTATTTGACGAGCTTTTCTTATCAGGGCTCGGCTTCTGATGTAGGCTGGATTGTGCCCCTGCCCGCGGTGCCGGATAAGATTGAAGATGGCGGAGCCTGGACGCTCCAGCGGCTGGAACGCGAAACGCATCCGCAACGCGTGGAGTTTGATGCTCCCAAGGCTACCTCCGCTGGTTCGGCGCAGGTACTCCAGGATGTGCAAATCGAGGCGCTGAATGTGAAGGTGATCAAGGGCAGTGGCAAAGAGATCATTGCCTGGGCTGTGCAGAATGGTTTCTTTCTGGATGAGGAGACACACGACCATTTAATGGTCTATGCCCAGGCCAGTCCGATCTTTATGGCGGCGAAGTACGATACGCACCTGGCGCAGCAGCGCGGCCAGTTGGCGGGTGACGGCGTACCACTGCTGATTACGATGAAAACCGCTCATCCGTGGGTGCCGCTGGAAGTACTGGCACTGGGAGCAACACAGGTCGAGGCTGATCTCTACTTCCTCAGCGATATACCGTTGAACATTTCTGATCTCAACGCCCGCATCGGTCAATCAGCCGTGGGCAGCGATATTCCTGGCGCGGCTGGCTTGAAGCTGGCTTTCCAGGAGCAGGTGTCCGCGCAGTTGTACCACGATCTCTCGACCGACCGCAACATGGGCTGGGTCTGGCAAAAGAGCTGGTTGACCTACCTCACCCTGGATGCTCCCAGTCCTCAGGTGACCTATGACCTGAGCGTCAATAACGCTGGCGTGTTCCACGCCGTGCCCTTTGGCACCGCCCCCATGTCTCTGCTAGCCCAGCAGAACGGACAAGCTCTCCCTTCCTGGATACCTACCTTCCCTATGAACACGCCTCAATGGGCAGAAGGCATCCTGGTGATCGCGCTTCTCGCTTTTGTGATAGGATTTCTGGTGAAACGAGTCAGGCGACTGACCAGAGTGTAATTCTGAAATCCATTCCTGGGGAGCATGTCGAGAAACACAGGGAGGTAAAACGAACAAGGTCCGTTTTACCTCCCTGTGTTTCTCGACATGCTCCCCAGGAATGGATTTGCTACTGTTGCACGGTCAGCACGCGACGACCAATGCCTTCGTCGCGGGTGCGATGGACGCCGGCGGTCTCCTGAATGCCACCTTCGGGGTAGACCAGGCGGGCCTCGTGCGCGGGCAGGAGGCTGGCAACCTCTTTGAGCACAGCGTCAAGGAACTGATCTTCGGGCACGGTTTTGATGGCCTTGCCTTTGCGAAAGATCACGCCGCGGCCTTTGCCGCCTGCCAGGCCAACGTCGGCATCGCGCGATTCGCCGGGACCATTGACGACGCAGCCCATGACGGCCACCTGGATGGGCGTCTGGACCTTAGAAAGGCGCTTCTCGACTTCGTTGGCTACGCTCACTACATCGATCTCAACGCGCCCACAGGAGGGACAGGAGACGAAAGTGACGCCGCGGTTACGCAGTTCAAGCGAGCGCAGAATCTCATAAGCCACCGGGATCTCTTCCTCTGGCTCCGCGCTCAGGCTGACACGCATGGTGTCGCCGATGCCCTGGGAAAGCAGCAGACCCAGCCCAACCGCCGATTTGACCGCGCCCGTGACGACCGTGCCGGCCTCGGTGATGCCGAGATGGATAGGATAATCCGAACGCGCGGAGAAACGCGTGTAGGCTTCTACCGCGGTCAGCGGGTTGGAGGACTTCAGCGAGACTTTGATTTCGCGATAATCGAGTTCTTCACACCAGCTAATATACTCCAGAGCTTTGGTGACCATGCGCTCCGCCAGGTGCTCGCGCTCGCGGCGGCGAGCCTCGGCGGGATCGCTGCGCTCAAGCGTACCATCTTCGCGCAAGCGCACCTGAATGCGCTCCATCTGCCCGCGCTGGTCCAGCGCGTCGATTGAGCCAGAGTTAACGCCAATACGCATGGCCACACCGCGCTCTTTACAGGCACGCACAATCTCTTCTAACGACTGGCGTCCATTGATCAGGTTGCCAGGATTGATACGCACGCAATCGACGCCCTGGCGAATAGCTTCCAGAGCTAATGAATGTTTATAGTGGATGTCGGCAACCAGTGGAATATGGATCTGACGTTTGATCTCCCCAATGGCCAGCGCGTCCTCTTCCTCGGGCACAGCCACACGCACTATCTCACACCCAACCTCTTCCAGACGATGAATCTGGGCGACCGTGCTCGCCACGTCGCGGGTGTAAGTAGTGGTCATGGACTGGACCGCGATTGGCGCGTCGCCGCCAATGGCCAGGTTGCCAACATGTATCTGCCGGGTCTTCCGTCGCATAGCTTCTGCTAACTGCCTTTCAAAGTGATTTCCAATAGAAAGAGTTTAACCGTTCCAATGCAAAACATCGCTTACCGTAATAATAACCATCAGCGTCAAAAGAATCGCCATGCCCGCGAGGTTAATAATTCCCTCTAACTCGGGCTTGAGGCGCTTGCCACCGCGCAGCAACTCGATCAGAATCAAAAAAATGCGCCCACCGTCCAGCGCCGGGAAAGGTAAGATGTTGACAATTGCCAGGTTGATATTCAGAATCGCGGTCAGGCTGAGAATTGGCCACCAGCCCACAGTAGGAACACTCTGAGCAACCTCGCCAGTAAATTTCACAATGCCAACCGGGCCAGTTACATTCGCGGGAGTCTGGCCGGTGATCATCTGCCCAATCGTGCTGATAAACTGGCCGGTTACGCTAAACGTCTCTCCAACGCCTCTGACTGGCGCCTCCCAGAAAGGATATTTGATCAGGATCGTGTTGGCCGTCGAGACAATCCCCATTGGCCCCTGGCCCCTGGGCGGATGGACGCGCACGTTCACCACAGTGGTAAAGGTCGTGCTCTGCCCCTTATGGCGGGCAACGATGGTAATGGGCACTGTATCTTTGTCCTGGTTCTGGCTGATAACCTTCGTGGTAATATCCTGCACGTCAGAGAACTGCTGAACGCTCTGGCCGTTGACAGTAATAAAAGTATCCTCGGCGCGCAGGCCAGCTACATCAGCGGGCGAGCCCTTGACAATATTACCCACCTGAGGGGCTGGCACTGGCTGACCGACGCCATAGGCAATCATAAAGAGCACCATAGCCAGAATAATATTCATCGTCACGCCCGCGACCAGCACAATAATGCGCTTCCCCGCGGTCTTGGCCGCGAAACTGCCTGGATCGTAGCGCCCGTTATCATCGCGCATCTCGCCGTTTTCGCCAGGCATGCGCACAAAGCCGCCAATCGGCAGGAAGTTCAGGGAATAGATGGTGTGGTGCTTCTCCGGGCGGTCCAGTTCGGCATTGGGAGTGCCATGCGAGCGAACACCCAGCACCGCCCCGGTCACGCTCATAGCAGCGGTGCCGATGCCGTCTGCGGCGTCATCCAACGCCGAGCGCCGCTCCTCTTCATAGGCATCCTCGGGACTGCGCGGGCCGCCGAACCAGACTACTTCCCAGCCACGGCCATTGCCGCGTTTGCGCACGCCCAGGAAGCGGGGCGGTAAGCCCAGGCCAAACTCTTCAACGCGGATACCGGCCCATTTCGCGGTCAGGAAGTGCCCCAACTCGTGAATGAAGACACACAGGCCAAAGACCGGAATAGCAGCCAGCAGGTACCAGTAATTGGTTAATGATGGCATCAAATCGTCCTCCTGTAACTCTGCTCGTACAATGCGCGTGTGCGCTGGCGCGCCCAGGCACAGGCTTCCAGAATAGCGCTCACATCCGGGTTCGCCACCGGCTGATGCTCCTCCAGCAAAGTCTCAATCAGAGTAGCAATGTCGAGCAAACCAACCTTGCCCGTCAGAAAAAGCGCGACCGCCTCTTCGTCCACTCCCACCAGCACACTTGGGTAAGTAGCGCCGCGTTGCGCTGCCTCGCGAGCCAGGCGAAAACAGGGAAAACGCGAGAGATCCAGTTCCTCGAAATTGAGGCGCGCAACATCGGGCCAGCGCAATTCGCGCAGCAAGCCGGTGCCAGCGGTATCCAGGCGCTCGGGATAGCCAAGGGCGACCAGAATGGGCAGGTGCATCGTGGGCAGGCTGGCCTGCATCTTGATTGAGCCATCAATAAACTCAACCATCGAATGAATAATGCTCTCAGGCTGAACCACCACTTCAATCTTCTCGTAAGGAATGCCATACAGCCAGTGCGCCTCGATAACCTCCAGAGCCTTATTCATCAGCGTCGCGGAATCAATCGTAATTTTTGGTCCCATCTTCCAGGTTGGATGGGCCAGCGCCTGTTCAACTGTGACATCGCGAATCTCGTCCAATGTCGAGCGGCGAAAAGGACCGCCAGAAGCAGTGATGGTTAAACGGCGCACATTGGCGATTGCTTCGCCGCGCAAGCACTGCCAGAGAGCACTGTGCTCGCTATCGACGGGCAAAATTGGCACACCAGCGCGCCTGGCCTCCTCCATGACCAGGTGCCCGCCCATCACCAGGGTCTCTTTATTGGCCAGGGCAATAGATTTGCCGGCGCGGATCGCGTCCAACGTGGGGTTTAAACCCACCAGGCCGGAGGTTGCCGCCACAACGATGTCCACTTCCGGCAGCGTCGCCACCTCGCGCAGACCTTCCTCGCCCAGCAAAACACCGGGCAGGGCCGCGCGCGCGGCCTGAGCTAGTTCAGAGGTTTCAGCGAAGCAAGCGGTCACGGGGACTTGAAATTCGCGTGCCTGGCTGGCCAGGAGTTCAACGTTCTGGCGAGCCGCCAGGGCCACTACGCGAAAATGCTCAGGAAAACAGCGCACCACATCCAGCGTCTGCTGGCCAACCGATCCGGTGCTGCCTAAAATTGCGATACGTCTGGGAAAACTGCTCATCTTCTATCTCGAAGGCAAGACTCTCGTCTGCCCGCACTTTTACTAGTATAGGGCGAACTAGATATTCGTCCTTCCTGTCAGATTATAACACGCGTTGACATCGATGACTTCCTCTGTTGCCCATTAGTAAGAAGAGTAAAAAAACGCTACACACGTCCCAATAATTGCGCGAAAATGTAGATCACCAGCACAGCGAAAAGAATGCTATCCAGCCGGTCCAGCATCCCACCGTGACCTGGCATAAACTGCCCGCTATCCTTCACATGGGTCTGGCGTTTGATCAAGGACTCCGCCAGGTCGCCCAACACCGCTGTCACGCCGAGCACAATGCCAAACGGCACCGCCAGGTACCAGGGCACGCCCATCGGCAGGGTGGCAAAAAGCAGAGCGGCAGCAATAGAGAAAATCAAGCCACCAAAGACGCCCTCCCAGGTCTTGCCTGGACTGATCTGGGGAGCAAGTTTGTGGCGACCAAAGAAATGGCCGGCAAAGAACGCTCCAGTATCAAAGCCCCAGACCCCGCCAAACACCAGCAGTAGCCACCACAGGCCGTCTCCCAAACCTGGCTGAGAGCCGCGCAAGAGCAACAAAAAGCTCATCGGCCAGCCAACATAGAAAGCCATCGCCAGGGTCAACGCCCAATCAAGCAGTGCCCGTTCCAGATTTTTGCGGAGGAAAAGTGGGGAGAATGAAAGCAATACAGCCGCGCTAATGCCTATTTCATACAGCGGTAAACGCTGCTGCGGCAAAAGCGCGGCCACCAGGAAAAGCAACGAGAGGCCAGCGCTCACCCAGATCACCGGGCGATACCCCTCGTGAACCATCATCACATGCAATTCATAGAGAGAGAGGCCGGTAGCCAGCAAGGCAACGGCAAAGGCCCACCAGCCTCCCAGCCAGAGTGCCGCCAGTACAATCGGAATGGCCACTCCGGCAGTCAGCAGCCTTACGCCGACCGAGCGCGTCCACTGCCGCTCGGCCTTCGCCTTCTCCTGCTCCTGCTCCTTTTTTTGTTTATCTTGCTCGCTCGCCTTTTGCACAATTCAACCTGTCCATGTACCTGCAGGTACAATTCGACCAGTTTGCCCGCAGAAATATCGCCTGCCGACTATATTCCCGCATTTCTATTTGACTTTTGCAGCATATCCGTTTATGCTTTCCCCGCAGCTATAACCGGCGATACGATCATATCAAGCGGTGAATACGGGAGAATTCACGCACAGAACTGGCTCTCATGCCAGATTTGTTCACCCGCATAGGATTGCAAAAAAGCATCCTAACGTGTTTTCTCCCCCGCTTGCGGGTTTGAAACCTTCCCAAATTTCCTGTGCCGCTGGTTGTAGCTTTCCAGTACAGTCAGCAGTTCCTCGCGGTCAAAGTCTGGCCAGAGGGTCGGAGTTGCATAATATTCACTATACGCCGACTGCCAAAGCAGGAAGTTGCTCACGCGCATCTCTCCCGCTGTGCGCACGACGATGTCAGGATCGGGCAGGTCGCGGGTATAGAGGTAGGAACTGATAACTTCCTCGGTAATCGAGTCGGGGTCGTGCCCATCGGCCACGATCTGGCGCACGGCATCGACCAGTTCGGCTCGACCACCATAGTTAAAGCAGACGTTCACCGCGATCTTGGTGTTGTTTTTGGTCAACTCCACCATATCATTGATCGCGCGTTGGATATCGGGGGCGAGGTTATGCAGGCGTCCAAGGTGACGCAGGCGCACGCCCTTGCGGTGGAGGTTCTCCAGATCTGAGCGCACGGTTTCCCACAGGAGGCGCATCAACCCCTCAACCTCTGCCTTCGGGCGTCCCCAGTTCTCTGTCGAAAACGCGTACACGCTCAGCATCTCAATGTTCTCATCAGACGCTGCCTCTACGACGCGCCGCAGAGCGGCCACGCCAGCCGAATGGCCCGCCAGGCGCGGCAAATGGCGCCGGGTAGCCCAGCGGCCATTGCCATCCATAATAATCGCCATATGGCGTATACGCGGCTGCTCTCTGGTAGAGAGTGGCTCCGCAACGGTTTGCGACTGCGTTTTTTCTTTTCCCTGCAACGAGGAGAAAAGCCCTTGTAGCCTGGTCACGTTAGACCTCCAGAATCTCCTGTTCCTTGGATTTGCCGACCTTATCCATCTCGTCGATGAAACGATCGGTGAGCTTCTGGAGACGGTCCGTACTCCGCTTCAGCTCATCCTCGGAAATTTCCTTCTTCTTCTCACGATCGCGCAGTTTGTCGTGAGCGTCACGGCGCACATTGCGAATCGCCACCTTATGCTCATCCAATTTCTTATGAACGGTCTTGACCATATCCCGGCGGCGTTCTTCGTTCAACGGGGGAATCGCGAGGCGGATCACCTGGCCATCATTGCTGGGGTTAATACCCAGGTCAGACTTCTGAATAGCCTTCTCGATCTCCACCAGTTGCTTGCGGTCCCACGGCTGGATCACCAGCAGACGCGCATCCGGCACAGAAATTGTAGCGACCTGGCTGATCGGCGTCGGTGTGCCATAGTAGTCGATGGTGATGCGGTCGATCAGCGCGGAGCTGGCCCGACCTGTGCGAATAGAAGCGAGGTCCGCTTTCAAGGCATCAACCGCCTTCTGCATACGTCGGTCGGCATCACCAAAAAGATCATCTACCATAGTTCTGCTCCCTTTTCGAGGGCGCGCGCGCGCGCGGCGCCCCGGTCTCTGAAATACACGGTCCTTTTCCGCGAACGATTGGAACGGGACACATGCGTCAATGACTCGCACTCCACTGTGGTTCTTCTATGTCATGGACAAGCGTACCATATTTTTGGCCCCGCACAATAGCCTCCAGGGCACCTTCGTCGTAGAGGTTGAAGACCACTATCGGCAAACGGTTATCCTTGCAAAGCGAGAGCGCGGTGCTATCCATCACTTTCAGCCCCATATTCAGGGCCCGCATGTAGCTCAATTCATCGAACTTTTGGGCCTGTGGATTACGCACGGGATCATCAGTATAGACGCCATCTACCTTGGTTGCTTTGAGCAATACCTGAGCATTCAGTTCAACAGCCCGCAGAGCCGCCGCGGTATCAGTGGTGAAGAAGGGATTACCGCTGCCAGCCGCGAGAATGACCGCCCGGCCTTTCTCCAGATGGCGCAACGCCCGGCGACGAATAAACGGCTCGGCCACTGGCGGCATTTCTATCGCGGTCTGTACCCGCGTCACCATGCCGAGCTTCTCCATCGCATCTTGCATCACCAGCGAATTCATGACGGTGGCCAGCATGCCAACGTAGTCGGCGGTTCCCCGGTCAATTCCCGTCGCGGCTGCGTCCGCGCCGCGCCAGATATTGCCGCCACCGACCACAATCGCCACCTCGACCCCCAGGTCATAGACCCGCTTGATCTCGCCAGAGATGCGCCGCACAGTATCTGCGTCAATGCCGGAGCCTTTGCGCGGACTAAGCGCCTCTCCGCTCAACTTGAGCAAAATGCGCTGATATTTCAAAGATGTTGTCTCTTGCGACATAACCAGTACACTCCCATGCGTAAGATACAGGCCGGTCAGCGCGTCTATCAATGGCCGGCCCACCAGTTATTCGCCGAGCGCGAAGCGGCTGAAACGCCGTACAACGATGTTCTCGCCTGTCTCGGCGATAACCTTACGCACCAGGTCGCTGATCACAACAGCCTCATCCTTGATAAAGGGCTGCATCAGCAGCACTTGCTCACCAAAGACCTTCTTGAGTTTGCCATTGATGACTTCTTCGCGCTTCGCATCTGGAACACGCGCCATCGACGGGTCTTCCAGCACTTTCGCGCGCTCAGCTTCAACAATCTCGGCAGGCACGTCTTCAAAGTTGATGTACTTCGGTGCAACACCTGCGATCTGTAACGCCAGATCGCGCGCCAGAGCCTGGAAGCTTTCGCTGCGAGCAACGAAGTCGGTGCTACAGTTCAGCTCCAGCAGAACGCCCACGCTGTTGTTGTGGTGGACATACGAGAAGACGCCCCCCTGCTTGGTCTCACGACCAGCGGCGATCATCTTCTCAGCCTTGCGATCGCTTTTAGCCTCCAGGATCTTGATAGCATCATCCCAGCCCTTCGCGTCGGTCAGGGCATTTTTACAATCGGCAAATGTTGCATTGGTCTCGTCGCGCAACTTTTTAACGTCTGCGGCAGTATACTCCATGGTCTGTATCTCCTCAATACTCAGTGCGTATGATACTCAGGCTCCGGTAGAAAGTACATCGTCTCTGACCGTCGAAAGCGGACCCCGAGTGCTTGACAAAATGGTTCCAGTGTGATGCGGGTATTTTACCGCCCGCGACGGCACAGAAAAGAGAAATTGGCATGATGAGGCGGGAGAAAGGGCCAGAGGATCTCTTCCAGAGTAGCCCGCTCTCCCGCCTTCCGATCAGGCTGTGTGATTAGTGAGCGTCTTGCGTAGCCAGTTCAGGCTCGGCGGTCTCTCCGCTCTCAGCCGGGGTCTCAGCAACTGCTGGCGCGGCTGCTTCCTCGGGGGCGGCTTCGCTGGTGCTGGTGAGCTCGATGACCTCACCAGTCTCCACGACTTCCTCGGCCTGCTCCGAATCCTTGTGTTGCGCCTCCAACTGGCGGCGGCCCTCGATCACGGCGTCCGCGATCTTGGCGCACAGCAGGCGCACGGCGCGGATGGCGTCGTCGTTGGCAGGAATCGGATAATCCATCTCATCGGGATCGCAGTTGGTATCTGCCAGCGCAATCACCGGGATCTCCAGACGGCGCGCCTCCAACACAGCGGTGCGTTCTTTGCGCGTGTCAACGATAAAGATGGCCGTGGGCAGGCGCTTCATGTCTTTAATACCGCCCAGTGTGCGCTCCAGACGAGTCATGTCGTCCTGCAGATGCTGCACTTCTTTCTTGGGCAAGCGCTCAAAATCGCCACGCTCGCGGCGGGCCTCCAGGTCGCGCAGATAACGGATACGCGACTGAATCGTCTGGAAGTTGGTCAACATACCACCCAGCCAGCGCTGGTTTACATAGTACATGCCGCACCGTCTGGCCTCTTCGGCCACTGCTTCCTGGGCCTGCTTCTTCGTACCAACAAACAGAATGGTTCCACCATCGCCAGCCAGTTGCTCTACGAACTTGTACGCGTCGTTGAGGCGCGTCACCGTCTGCTGCAGGTCGATGATATGGATACCATTGCGATCCATAAAAATGAACTGCTGCATTTTCGGATTCCAGCGCCGCGTCTGGTGGCCAAAGTGTACGCCAGCTTCAAGAAGCTGCTTCATCGAAATGATATTCGCCAAAAGGACCTCCCTTTGATCCTCCGCTCCTGTCCTATAGGTGCAAGGGTACCCAACGGCCAGAGGTGAAGCCAGACTTCACAAAACCCCTACAACTTGTTAGGGTATACCAGGGCATACACCAATCCAGAAGCGTGTGTATTTCTTTTTTTCTTACGGATGCTTCTCCGCTAAGTTGGAAGTATAGCACAGTGAGTAGCAGGACGCAAGAAATCTAACCAAAGGAGGAGGGGGGAAAGGGTGGGACTGAATACGGAGCGAGGAAAATTTCCTCGCTCCGTATTC
>DASVMX010000651.1:0-9279 GCA_036384215.1 Ktedonobacteraceae bacterium
GCAGAGGGTAGTGATGGGATAATCGTGGAGCATCTGTAATGTCTCTATCGCGCTAAATTTGCCTCGTGCATCTTGAATAAACATGGCCGCGCCCATGAGCCAGGGACCAAAAAGATTGGACCACGCTGCTTTTGCCCAACCAAGCTCCCCGATGTTCCAATGCAAATCATTTTCGCCCAGGTCTAGCCAGTATTTGGCAGTAATAGTATGGCCGATGGGGTAACTGGCATGTGTGTGCAGGACCATTTTCGGATAGCCAACTGTGCCCGATGTGAAGTAGATCAAGCATGGGTCGTCACTGCGCGTCTTTTCGCCCACAAATTCTGGCGAAGCATCCCGTAAAACAGCCTGATAATTCACCCAACCCGCGCGCTGGGCACCTGCATAGATATGCTCAACCAGGATGCTCACTCGCACTGAGGGACATTGCTCGCGGACTTGATCGAATTTAGCCGCGCCTTCGGTGTCCGTGATAATGGCGACTGGCTCGGCAATCTCTGCACGGAACTGTAAATCTTTGGGTGTAAGTAGCGTCGTGCAAGGAATTGGAATAGCCCCCAATTTCATGAGTCCTAATGCCGCTTCCCACCATTCAGGGAGACGCGGCAACATGAGCAACACGCGTTCACCTTTGCCAATGCCCATGCCTGCAAAGGCATTAGCCGCCCGACTAGAGCGCTCTGCAAACTGAGCAAAGGTGATTTGCTCGACGTCGTTATGCTGATCAACCCAAAGCATAGCTAACTTGTGCGAGTCGCTAGCCCACTTGCCGAGCACGTCAATAGCGAAGTTAAAATAGTCAGGAACTTCGAGCGAAAAATTGCGGCGTTCAGCCTCATAGTCGGTCATGTTGGGGGTCTTCGAGGAGGTCATAGACAAAACTCCTTCCTGGCGATGCCAGCGAGCATTACACAACGGCGTGACGATACTATCGCTCTCTGTATCATATCATCTGGCAGGAGGGAGCGTTGAGTTGTCTCAATGTTTTATATGGCTCTAGTTGCCGGTTTGCTCTAACGTTGAAGAAGGCAAAATGCCTCTATGGTAATGATCCTCAAGGGACGCGATCATCTCGTGAAAAGTCTGGATCAGTTCTCGATTTCTGAGCCGGTAATAGACCTTTTTCCCTTCTTTGCGCGCTACTAATAGATGAAGCTGGAGCAGTTCCTTCAAGTGTTCAGACGTTGTCGATGCTGCCAGACCTATATGCTGGGCAATTTCTCCCGCGGAGTGCTCCGGTGGTCGTGAAACATGTTCGGTAGAGCCGCTTAGACATTCAAGAATGTGACGCCGGCTGGTATCGCATACTGTCGATAAGAAGTGATCAATAAATTGCTCGACTTCTCGTGGTCGTGCAGGGATGTCTCCTGTTGGTAAAGCCATACAATAGGTACCTTTCTGTAGAGAGCTACGCTGGAAAATGACAGGGCAGTATTTTCCGAGGGCAAGCAGTTTTCCCTATCCTGAAAGAATGCCCTATGAGTCAGATGACTCATTCTATGACAAATATGACGAGTTTTCCGGTGGGGGGCCAGAATCAGGGAAGAGAGATCGCATGGTTGCCAGGAGAAGGTCCACATTAAAAGGTTTTACGACGAACGGAATTTTCCGCTCTTGTAGAAGCATTTGCTGTTCCTCCTCCAGTCCTTTCAGAGAAAGAGCAGTTACCAGTAGGACAGGTAATTTCGCTGTCTGAGGCGTGCTGAGGAGCGTCTGGAGAATGGACCACCCGTTCTGGCAGCCACCAAGGACCACATCCAGGATGATGATGTTTGCCTGTAGCGTGATGATCGCGTCGGGAAATATGGCGAAAGGGGAGAGAACGGTTACTTTGTACCCCTCGTTCTCAAAAAAGAGACGGTAAAACTCTTGTAATGCAGGATCATCGTCAATAACAATGATATGAAAAGTCATGGTTCTTCTCCAATTTGAGAAATAAAACGTGCATTTGCACACTGTATTCTTTATTCTATCACACATATCTTTTAATTACTACATCACCGGGCTATAAGTACATTTCGGTCATGACCGAAATGTACTTATAGCCCGGTGAGTTATCTTTTCTTCACGGAGTTTTCCTGATATAGAGGTAGAGAGAAAAGCCAGCAGTTGCTAATATGCTTACGAGCTATTCCATTTGGGCTATCTTGCACTACCCAAAAATCCTTCTTAGGGGAACCTAATAAGCGTGCCACGTTGAATAGTATAAAAGGGCGGCACAGGATGCTTGCCGTATGATAGAATGGCAATGGATGGGGTGCAGAAGCATGGAAAATCTGACGCTGTGTCCATCCGTTGAGGGCCTGGAGGGAACCTCTCAGGCTGTCTGAGATATTTCATCGGCCCGCGAAGAAGCCTGCGGGGCAGTGCTGCCGTGGGTTTTTACAACGCAATGAAGGAGTGAATATGTCGCACGTCAAACTGGATGTTATGGCAGAGAAAGGTTTCGTCGTCCTGAAGAAATACGACGGCCCGGCTGTTTCTACGGATGAGTGGAGCGGCCTTGAATATATGGATTGGAAGAGCGGCGGGGATACCAACTTCGCCCCTATCGCTTCCGCTTTTGGCGAGATGGAGTGCCGGGGCTTCTGGGACCATGGCAAGTCCGATAAGAATGGGATCTGGACCAAGAACGCCGCGGTGAGTCCGACGCTGGTCAAGTGGACGGAGAATGTGAAAGCCAACTATGGCCGCGTTCGCATTATCAAGCTCAATCCCAATACCTATGAAGAGGCTGTGCACAATCTGCACCTGGACGACAATAACCGCTTGAATCCCGATGGCGATGGCTGGGTGGTGCGCGCCTGGTTGCAACTGACCGACAACCCCGAATCCTATATGATCCTGCGCGAGGATAAGAATGATCCTGCCACCGAGTCGCGCATTCCCCTGCCCCGCAATGCCCAGATGGTGATCGATTCGCAGCGCCTCTGGCACGCGACCTGGCATCCCGGCCCCGAGCCCCGCTATGCCTTGATCGTCTCCTTCGAGAGCGGCGAGGCGCTGGACAACTGGATCAAAAGCCAGCAGTAGCCTTTGTTCAGCCAAAGAATCGAGAATGATGGATATTTGCGCGGGCCTCGCGCAAATATCCATCATTCTCGATTCTTTGGCTGAGTATGCTTCCCCGCATACAAGAAAGTTCAAGATTTGCTCAAGATGTGGCGAGAAGGTCGGTGATGGCTATATTTTTCGCGTGTACCATGGTACGATAGACGGCAGAAGATCTATTTTGAGGAGCGCTACTGATGGCCCAGAAAATTCTGGTGATTGAAGATGAAGAAGGCATTGTTCATCTGCTCAACCTCTATCTGAGAGACGCGGGCTATACGGTGGCGGTGGCAAAGGATGGCGCGGACGGGCTGGCGCTGCACGCGCGCGAGCATCCCGACCTGGTGATTCTCGACATCATGTTGCCTGCTCTTGATGGTTTTGAGGTCTGCCGCCGCATCCGCACCTGGTCACAGACGCCTATTCTGATGTTGACCGCGCGCGGCGACGAGGACGACCGCATTCAGGGGCTGGAACTGGGCGCTGATGATTACCTGGTGAAGCCTTTCAGTCCCCGCGAACTGGTCAGCCGGGTGCGCGCGATTTTGCGCCGCGTGACTGGCGGACAGGAGCCAGGCGCGGCTTCCCAGGGTTCGGCGCTCGCGGCTCAGAAAACTCAGGAGCGGTCCACGCTCACTTTTCCCGACCTGGCGGTCGACATTCCTTCGCGCCGCGTCGAGATCAAGGGGGCGGAGATTATGCTGACTCCCACGGAGTTTGACCTCCTGGCCCTGCTCGCGCAGGCGCCTGGCAGAGTGTTTACCCGCGAGGTTTTGATGAACAAGATCTGGGGCTATGATTATTATGGCGATGGACACATTATCGATGTCCATATCAGCGCCCTGCGCAAGAAGCTGGAGGCCGCTGGCGAGTACCGCTATATCAAAACCGTCTGGCGTGTAGGCTATAAATTCGAGGTCGCTCCGCGCGCGTAACTGAAACGCACCCCACTCATCAGGGTGGTGGCAGCTTGCCTGCCTACCACCCGCAATGTAGCAACGGAGCTTGCCTCTGTTGTGACCTCAAAGTATAGTTTTGACGCTTTTAAGAATCTGGTGACATTCCATGAAACAGAAACAACAGGCAAGGCAGGCGTCCTGGTGGCAGAGCATACGCTGGCGCCTGGCTCTTGGTTCCACGCTGGTCGCGCTGGTGGCCACGGTGCTGCTGGCCAGCAGTATTCTGCTGGTTATCAATGTTTCGTATGGGAGCAGCCAGCGCCAGGAGTTAATGGACCAGGCGAATCATACCGCGTATGGTGTAGGTAAGAGTATTGCGCGTACAAATAATCTTTTCCGCTCCGCGCAGGAAAATATTCCGGGGCTGGCCACGCAGAACGCCGCTGGTGAGCAATTTTTGCAACTGATCTATGGTCCTGGCCCGGCTTACAAGCTTGTCTATCCGCAGGTCAATAAAAACCAGATTCTGCCTCGCGCCCTGATTGTCCTGGCGGCTGATCCGTCGCTGGGAAATGGAGATTATACCCACATCCTGGAGGCTATCCACGCAGCCCGCATGGGAACGACAACCGCGGGACAAATTGGCGCGCATGGTCCAGGCGATCCTTCGCGTCCTTTCGTGGTTGAGCCAATTTTTAAGGATGCCATAGCTACGAACCCGGTGCTGGGGGTGCTGCTAGTTCTTCCGCGCTCGGCGGTGGACAATACGACGCCGCCCTTTCTGGCCAATGTGCGCCTGGCAATCTTCCTGGTCTCCCTGGCGGTAGTTATGCTGGCCGCGCTGGCGGCGATTCTCTTCTCACGTACAATCACGCGTCCGCTGGCCAGGCTGACCGGCACCGCGCGGGTGCTGGCGGACGGCAACTATGGCGCGCGTGTAACGACTGGCGCGCGCGGTGAGCTGGGTGAGCTGGCCCTCGCGTTTAATGAAATGGCAGCGCGCCTGGAGCAGGACGTGGCCGAATTGCACCAGCAGGAGCTGCGCCGGCGCGAATTGATCATGAACGTCACACATGACCTGGCGACGCCGCTGACCGCCATCGCTGGACTGGGTGAGGCGCTCGTGGACGGCATCAGCCAGAACCGCGAGGACTTCCAGGAGACGGGGCGCGTCATCGTGCGCGAGACGCTGCGCCTGCGCCGCCTGGTCAAAGATCTGCACATGATGGCCAAAGCCGAGGCCGGAGCCATGCAACCCCAGAGGCGCGCCGTACGCCTCGCGCCTCTGGTGGACGAGGCTTTTGCCACGCTGATCCCCGAATTCGAGCGTGTAGACGTGGAGCCGCGCAATAACGTGGCCTATAACCTGCCAACAATCTGGGCTGATCCCGACATGCTCAGCCGCGTCTTCGATAATCTGTGCAGCAACGCGCTGCGTTACACCCCGACAGGCGGTTACGTTGCCGTTGAGGCCACACCGCGCAACTCGATGCTGGTCATCGCCGTGACCGACAGCGGCCAGGGCATTCCCACAGGAGCCTTGCCACGGATCTTTGATCGCTTCTACCGGGCTGATCCCGCGCGCCAGATGACGACTGGCGGCAGCGGTCTGGGCCTGGCAATTGTGCGCGCAATCGTCGAAGCACACGGCGGCCAGGTCTGGGCCGAAAACGCGCCTGGCGCCGGAGCACGCATCAACTTCACGCTTCCCCTGGCCTCCGCGAACTGGGAGCAACTCGCCACCGAACCAACCCTCCAGCTCCCGGCAAAGCCAGCAGCCTCTAACCAGCCCTGAGACATACCATGCCCCCTCTTGCGTCGAGATGATATACTGTGCGTGTTGTTCTGGAAACGATTTCTTTTTATCTCTCTCGATGGTTTTTTCTCTCCTTTGAGAGGAAAGTCGGTGGAAGGACGTTCGATGACCATAGAACCTACCTCCCCTATTCAGCATTCATGTATTTCTCCTTTTCACTCTGCTGGAGATGAGTGGCCGGCGCTGGCCGGGATTGCGCAGAAGATAGCGAGCAATGCGCTTGAATTGCTCTCCCTGGATGATTGCGCGGTGGCTTTGCTGGATAACGAGGGCGCTCACCTGGTTTTTTTGACAGGCACATGCGCTTCTCAGGAGAACGAGCGCAGCGTTTTTCCGCTGCGCCAGGGACCCCTCGCCGGGCTGCTTGAAAGGCGCGAGGCGCTGATCCTGCGCGATTTCCACCTGAACGCGCAGGCGCAGCCGCTGGCCGGTGATGAACTGTGTACCCTGGTCTGCCTGCCCCTGCTGGCACGCGATCACGTATTGGGCTGGCTGCTTGCCAGTTCTGTGGCGCGGGAGGCTTTTCCTCCCCCCTATATGCGCGCGCTGACTTTGCTGGCTGAACAGATGGCGCTGGCCACGGACAATGCGCGCCAGGCCGAACTGACGCGCGATGCCGGGCGCATGAAGGCCAACTTTCTCTCCCTGGTGACGCATGAACTGCGCTCGCCACTCAATACCATCAATGGCTATCTGGATCTGCTTCTGGAGGGTATCGCGGGCGAGATGAGTGAGCAGCAGCAGGAATTTATTCGTCGTGCTCGCTCCGGTAGCGAACATCTCTACAGCTTGCTCGAAGACCTGCTCCTGGCCTCGCGCGCGGATGCCGGCCAACTGCGCTTAAATCGGACACGTGTTGTCCTGGCAGACCTGGTAGATGCCGCGATTGAGGAACTGGAAGTAACCACGCTGGATTGTCAGGTGGCCCTGGAATCCAGGTTGCCAGCCGGCTTGCCTGCCCTGCAAGTCGATCCTGTGAGACTGCAACAAGTTTTGCGCAACCTGCTGATCAACGCCCTGCGCTTCACCCCGGCTGGAGGCCGCGCCACAGTCAGCGCGCGCGTCCTGCCCGCGTCTGAACACGCGCCGGGCGAGCGTCTTGAGGTGCGCGTGCGCGACACCGGCATAGGCATCGCCCCGGCATACCAGGCGCGTATTTTTGAGCGTTTCTTCCAGGTGCCGCGCCTCGAGGGCGGCCGCACCAGCGGCCAGGGTCTGGGCCTGGCAATTGTCAAACTGATCATCGAATTGCACGGCGGCCAGGTCCGCGTCGAAAGCGCCCCCGGCTCCGGCAGCACCTTCATCTTTACCCTGGAAGCCTCGTATTAACCATGAAGATTTACAACAGAGGCAAGCTCTGTTGCTGCATTGCGGGTTCAAGAAAGAGGCAAGCTCTTCCTTGAACCCGCATGATACGCGGCGGGCGGTGAGCAGCTCGCCTGCTCACCGCCCGCAATGCAGCAACAGAGCTTGCCTCTGTTGTAAACCAATAGCAGGTTTGCAAAATCAGAATGATCGATCTGCCAGCCGGCGCCGATTCCATTCGGGGCTGCTGACCCCTTCGCGGCTATCTACACCCCAACGCAGCGCTGCCAGGTCTAAAAAAATCAAAACGAGTACTAAAATCGCGAATTCCATGCTTTTCCTCCCACCTGGGACATGATTCTTGTTCTCGGACTATGAGTCCTTTTTGTATTGTGATATCACTTGTCTAAAGTATAAAGCATATGGTATTATCAGGTCAAGGAATTGATTTTAATAATAATCATCGAAAAAATCGATAGGAGAAGAGTATGGAGTTGCGCCAGTTAGCGACATTTCGTATGGTGGCCGAGACCTTGAGTTTTAGCCGCACAGCTCAGGCTTTGAACTACGTCCAATCGAGCGTGACGGCGCAGATTCAGGGACTGGAAGAAGAGTTGGGAGTGCGGTTGTTTGATCGCCTGGGCAAGCGCGTGGCTTTGACGGACGCGGGCGCGCGGCTGCTGCCGTACGCGGAGAAGATGCTCAGTCTTAACGAGGAGGCGCGCAGCGTGGTGACCGGGGGAACTATTCCTACTGGTACGCTGACCGTCACCGCGCCCGAAAGTATTTGCACTTACTGCCTGCCGGAGGTGCTCAAGCAGTTCCGCCGGCGTTATCCCCAGGTCCGGCTGCTCTTCCGCCCCAGTTCTTTCGCGGATATCCGGCGCAGTGTCAGCGAGGGCGAAGTCGACCTGGGTTTCATGATTGAAGAGCACCAGTATTCCACCGCCTTGATGATTGAAGTGCTCGCGCCCGCTCCGCTATACCTGCTGGTCTCGCCCGATCATCATCTGGCGGACTGCGGTTCGGTCAGGTCGCGCGACCTGGAGGACGAGCAATTCTTGCTCACCGAAGCGGGCTGCGCGTATCGGAACGCGTTGGAGCGAGGTTTGAGGGTCGCGGGCCTGCGCGTCTTCACGCATCTTGAGTTTGAAGGGATCGAGGCCATCAAACAGTGCGCCATCGCCTCGATGGGTATTGCCTTCTTGCCCGGCATGACCGTCGCGCGCGAGCTAGAGGCGGGCAGCCTGATCACGCTCAACTGGGAGGACCAGGAATTTAGCGCCGTGATTCAGATGATCTGGCATAAAGACAAATGGCTTTCGCCCGCGCTTCAGGCTTTTTTAGAGGTCGCGCGCGATGTTTTGCAAACCCGCGAATCATTGTTGCCCTTGACTCGCTAAGCAATTGCGTGCTATGCTCATTTTATTCCAGTGTGTGTCAGTCGATCGGTTGAAGAAGAGAGATAGAAGAGAGAAATCGCTTTAACCGAACATGTTTAAGTACAAACAAAAGGAAGGCGGACAGACTATGGGTATGCTACGAATCATGTCCCGGCGAGGCGACGAGCGGGTGATGTGGGATCAGCAGAAGGCCGAAGCCGGGGAGACGGAAGCCGCCGCGGCGGTACGTGAGGCCGAGCGCATTTTTCACGCGGAGCGCGCACGAGGCGCGACCGCCTTCAGAGTCGAGTCTGGCAAACCTGTAGAGCGGATTGAGCAGTTTGATCGTACTGCCGAGCAAATCGTGGTGGTGCCTCGTGTAGTAGGTGGCTAGGAGGGCCGGCTATGCTGCAAACACTCAGCCTCTTTCTGGGAATCTGGCTGCTTTTTCTGCTCCTGGCCATCTACTATCTCTCGCAGACCCCCGATGGCCGGGTTGGGCGTTTTCGCGAATCGATGAGCGAGCACCTCTCGGCGGAGAGTCGGGCCAAAGTCTTACTGCGCGAGATGCTGTCCGAGGGCCAGTACCAGCAGTTAATGAAGTTTGGATACCTGGAGGTTCACAGCCCTTCGATTGAGAACAGGATCTATCGTATTCCTGGCTCTGGCGGCCTGGTCAAGGTCTATGAAAAGGGCTGTGCGGTCATGGAACTGTGTCTGCAGCCCGCTGAACCGCTGCCTGATGGGGATGTGGTCGTCATGCATAAATTGATGATCGAGGCGAATGAGCAGGAATATCTGCAAAAAGCTAACCATTTCGCCCCTG
>DASVMX010000652.1:0-3725 GCA_036384215.1 Ktedonobacteraceae bacterium
TGCCATCATCCAGCCCGGCGGCTCCATCCGCGACGAAGAATCGATCCGCATGGCCAACCGCTACGCCATCGCCATGGTCGTCACCGGCCAGCGCCACTTCCGCCACTAAACACGCGGGAAGCCATAGAAGAAGACAAAGGAAGGTCTGCAAAATTGACAATTTTGCAGACCTTCCTTCGTCTTCTTCTATGGCTTCCCACGTGTTTAGTGGCGGAAGTGGCGCTGGCCGGTGACGACCATGGCGATGGCGTAGCGGTTGGCCATGCGGATCGATTCTTCGTCGCGGATGGAGCCGCCGGGCTGGATGATGGCAGTGACCCCGGCTTTGGCCGCGGCCTCAACCCCGTCGGAGAAAGGGAAGTAAGCGTCGGAGGCCAGAACAGAGCCGCGCGCGCGGTCGCCGGCTTTTTCGACGGCCAGTTGCACGCTGGTGACGCGGTTCATCTGGCCCGCGCCCACGCCGAGCAGGGCCAGTTTGTGCGCCAGGACGATGGCGTTGGATTTGACATGGCGCACGGCTTTCCAGGCGAAAATCAGGTCGGTGACTTCTTCCAGGTTAGGCTCGCGGTCGGTCACGACTTTATACGTCAGGTCCGCGTCGTTGATGACGTCGATGCTCTGCAGGAGCAGGCCACCGCTGACGCTGCGCACATCGAACTGACTGGCCAGGGCCGCGCTGATAAATTCGCTGTCGGGTACAGCGTGGGTGGCCAGGATGCGCAGGTTTTTCTTGCGGCGCAGGATCTTCAGCGCCTCGGGCGTGTAGGCCGGGGCGATGATGGCTTCGTAGAATAACTGGCTGATCTCCAGCGCGGTGGCCTCGTCGATGGTGCGATTGCAGCCGATGATGCCACCGAAGGCCGAGACGGGATCGCCGCCGTGGGCCTTTTTATAGGCATCAACCAGCACTTCATCGCAGGCCAGACCGCAGGGGTTGGTGTGTTTGATGATCGAGACGGCCTGTGCGCTAAAGCTGTTGACCGTGGCCAGAGCGGCGTCGAGGTCGAGCAGGTTGTTAAACGAAAGTTCTTTGCCGTGCAGAACCTCCGCGCTGGCCACGCTGGGCACGATGCTGCTGCCTTTGATGCGGTAGAAGGCCGCCTGCTGGTGCGGATTTTCGCCGTAGCGCAGGCTCTGAATGCGCTCCAGGGTGGCGGTTTTTTCCCGCGAAAAACGCTCCTCCTGAGCTGGTTGACCGCCTTGCTGGCCCAGATACTCGGCGATGGCGGCGTCGTAACGGGCAATGTACTGAAAGGCGGCGGTAGCCAGGCGCTGGCGAGTAGCCAGGCTCACGCCCCCCGTCTCACTCCATTCCTGCATTACCGGCGCATAGTCCTCTGGGGAGACCAGAATAATCACATCCTTAAAATTTTTGGCGGCGGCGCGGATTAAGGAAACTCCACCAATGTCGATCTGCTCCAGGGCTTCACTGAAAGTTGTGCCGGGTTTGGAGATGGTTTCGACAAAAGGATAGAGGTTATTGACAACTATATCGATGGGCTCCAGGTTATACTCCTTGAGCTGCTCAAGATGGCCGGGCTTGTCGCGGAGCGCCAGGATGCCGCCAAAAATAGCCGGGTGAAGGGTTTTGACGCGCCCATCGAGAATCTCAGGAAAACCCGTCAGGGCGCTGATCACCTCGGCCTGGACCCCACCGTCCAGCAGAGTCTTACGGGTACCTCCTGTGGCGAATATCTTCACACTATGTTTCTGTAATTCACGAGCCAGTTCTACAATTCCTTCGTAGTTGGCTGTACTTAAGATTGCTTGCATCTATCGTCCTTTCGCTCATGCTTTTTCGGGAAAGTTGCGCGGGCGCATGTGCTCTCTTCCTAGTATACCGCACCAACCTGTCCCGCTGAGTGGAAAAATGTACCCTGCAAACGATCTCCCGGTTGAAAAATCTTAACCGAACTGTGGTACTTTCATGCTAAAAATGGCGATATCTGTAAATCGCAAGATTTACTCATGGTAATATCCCAAATGAGAGAAATCTCATAAAAAGAGACAAGAAGTTTCAAGCTTATCCATGGTATGCCATACCGTCTGGGTCCCCATTTCTTTTGCTTCCTCGCTGGGAGGGGGAGCCGGGCATCCTTTTGTCTTGTTGACCTGTCGTGGCAGCGCTGAATATATTGGAGGATGAAAGCACTATGCGTAAACGTCGTAATCCCTTTGAAGTTCGTCGCCGCCGGCGCGTTTCAGCCCTGGCTCTGGTGAGTGTGATGGTCTCTCTGATCGTGGTGCTGGCCGGGGGAACGTTCTTCTTGCTCTGGCCGCACCTTAGCACACACGCGGCCAATGCGGCCCAGCAGCCCAATATGGACTGTACCCTGATCGTGCCAGCGCATCCGCTGAGTTCGCAGGGGCTGGCCACGCCGTATCAACTGGTGGCAACCAATCCAGAGAACGGTCCATGCAACGAAGCCAATCCCGTCCAGGCCGCGTTTGTGCAGGGCAGCATTTTCGACTTCGATACCGGGGTGATTTCGGTTTATAATCCCCTGGTCATCGATCAAGGGACAAAGCCGGCCATTAATCCGGTCGTGCCCAGAGTGCCGCGCAACGCGGTGGTGGCGCTCTGGTTTGGCTTTAACGGCGCGAATCTGACGCTGCAATCCTCCCATAATAGCCTCCAGGACGGGCGCTGCGTGAACGGGGTCAAAAATTCGATCTTCGGCCAGTTCGCGTACTGCAACGCCCCGCTCTTCTTTGGCGAGGTCAACCAGGCCATTAACCTGGGCATCCTGACACCACCGCCGCTGGGAACCGGCAAAGACGGCAAGCCCTGTCCAAGCGTGCGCGACTTCGGGCTGGTGGACCAGGACCAGAGCGATAATGTCACAAGCGCCTATCTGCTGACAAAAGATGGTCGAACCGCGCAGTTAACGGCGACAAATAGGAAGCGCCTGCCCAACGCCCAGGCCATCGGCAATGGCAGTGATAACGCTCTGATAGATGTCTTTGTCGATCCCGCTCTGGGCTGCACGCCCTGGATGGCGCCTGACCTGGCCGATCCCGGCAAACTGGCCACCGCCCTGCCGCTTAACGAGCTACAGGCCATGGTTAATCAACAGGTCCCCGTCGCCTTTGTGCCCATGAACGACCCCATGGCACTCAACGGCGATAATCCCGACCTCAACAAAACCAACGCCTATCGCGCGGGCGTCGATCAGCCGCGCGCGCTCAACAACGACCAGGCCAGTGGCAGAACGTATTGCCAGAACCTGACAAAGACAGGCGCGGCCAGAATCGTCCTCGATGCTCCCCTGACCGTCAAGATGACCACGCCCGATCCCGCGACCGGCAATACCCTGTTCACCTTCCTGGCGCAGCGCTTCGTCAATTCATATATGAACCTCAACTGCCAGAAATTGACCGGCAAACCCAGTCCGCTTGCCACCGCCCAGGATGGCAACGGCGCGGCCATCAGCGTCACCTTCAACGGCCAGCCAGTCGATACAGGAACAGGTAAGGGGCCAGACTGCAATGTCAACGGGCAGGTAATCAAAGGTTGTACTGGCACAGTCACTTTCAACGGCCAGACCTGCACCGTCTCATTCACCAATAACACAGTCACTATGACCTGCCACAAGAAAAATTGACGACAGAGGCAAGCTCCGTTTTTTAAGGAAGAAACGCAAAAGAGTGAGGAACGAGAAAATTGAAAATTTTCTCGTTCCTCACTCTTTTGCGTTTCTTCCTTAAAAAACGGAGCTTGCCTC
>DASVMX010000653.1:0-14855 GCA_036384215.1 Ktedonobacteraceae bacterium
AATGAGTGAGTGTATCTAAATAGCGGAGCCGTTTGGATACACTCGCTCATTTCTTCATTGGGAGCTTGCCTCCCTGGTTAGCTAAAAGGTGGAGAAATTGACCTTTGTGCAATCTTTGGCTATACTTTAAATCAGGTAGAGATAAAAATGGGCCTGGTCCCTTCTTTATTCGCAGGCATTCTAATTGTTTCAATGTTACTGCACTTTGCCATCCCTACCTCCATTTTCGGGCTCCCTTGCTCTTTTTCTGGCCCGATTGGCGCTCGACTGAATAGAATCGCTTTGCCTCTTTTCCGCACTTATCCAGGTTGTGAGGTTCTTTGCTATGGCAAAAGGAAATGGCTATATTGGGAAGCAAATTGGGAATTATCGCGTCACTGCCAAGATCGCCAGTGGTTCCTACGGTACCGTTTACAAGGCCCAACACACCATTCTGCCGCGTACTGTTGCGATTAAGGTTATGCATATTACGCATCTCAATTCGCAGCGCGAACGCGATAGTTTTCTGAAAGAGGCCCGGCTGTTAGAAAAGCTGAAGCACCCGCATATCTTGCCCATTTTTGACGTGGGGATCGAAGACGATTCCCCGTATATGGTGGCAGAATACGCCTCCAAGGGCTCGCTGCGTACGATGCTCAAGCGTCACGCGCGGCGTCCGGTGGTCCTGGATGAAGGTTTGCGCATCCTGGCTCAGATCGGGGAGGCTCTGCAACAGGCACACCAGCAAGGGATTGTTCACCGCGACCTCAAGCCGGAGAATATTCTTTTTAATGGCAATGGCGATGCTCTGCTAGGTGACTTCGGCATCGCGACAGTGCTGGAGACTGCCAGTATCAAGCACGTTGACGCCAGCGGCACCCCGCCGTATATGGCGCCGGAACAGTTTCAGAGCATGATTAGTAAAGAGAGCGATCAATATGCCCTGGCCTGTATTGCCTATGAAATGTTTACTGGCGAACGCCCCTTTAATGGCTCTGATCTCTTCGCCATGTGGCTCTACCACCTGCGTAACGCGCCCGTGCCGCCAACACAGTTGAATGCTCATCTGCCTGCCCACGTCGAGCAGGCTATTCTCAAGGCCATGGCCAAGAATCGCCACGAACGCTATATCGATGTAATGGAATTTATCGCTGCGCTGGCAGGTAGGCAGAACGAAGAGTTGCTGAGCCAGGAAAGTCCCTTTCAGACCAGCCCGCTGTTCACGCCTTCATCGGGCCAGCTCGCGGGGATGACGCGTAAGCTGGACGCCTCGCAGCGGGACAAGGGCCAGTGGATTGACGAGGGTAAGATGCTCTTTAAGGCCGGGCGCTATGAAGAGGCGCTGGAGGCCTTTGAGTGCGTGATCGAGATTGATCCGCGCTCGGCTTCGGCCTATAACTTTCGCGGGCTGACGCTGGAAGAGATGGACCAGTTTCACGAGGCGCTGCTCTCCTACGAGGCGGCGATCTCGCACGATCCGAACTTTCCTGACGCCTGGCGCAAGCGGGGCGATGTGCTTTATTATCTCAAACGCTATGACGAAGCGCTGGTCGTCTACGAGCGCCTGCTGCGCCTGGAGCCTAACAATGCCGCTGATTACAATCGCCAGGCGAACGCGTTCTGGCAGTTGGGGCATCTCAAAGAGGCGTTAGAGGCCTATGAAAAGGCCATTGATCTGAAACCGGGCCTGGCGGTGGCCTATAACGGGCGTGGTAATGCCCTGCGCGAACTGGGGCGCGTGGAGGAGAGCCTGGCAGCGTATGAGCAGGCTATCCAACTGGAGAACGGGGAGGCTATTTTCCATTATAATTACGCCGAGTCTTTCTATCGCCTGCAAAATTATGAGCGCTGCCTGGTTGCCTGTGAGCGAGCAATCTACCTCCAGCTCGATTACGCGCCCGCGCATCGTCTGAAGGGGGACGCGCTCTGGCAATTGCGGCGCTATGCTGACGCGCTGGTGGCCTATGAATACACGTTGCAACTTGGGCCAGGGGATGTGCAGGCGCAAAAAGGTCGTGGCTGCGCGCTCTGGAAGCTGAAACGCTACGAAGAGTCTTTGCTAGCTTACGGAGAGGCGCTGGCGCTTGACCCTACTTTTGCTTTTGTGCACTATGCCAGGGGGCTGGCGCTTTTCGCGCTCAAGCGTTACGAAGAGGCGCTGGCAGCGTACAAGCGGGCAATCGACCTGGATTTCAACGACGCAAGCGTCTATAACGGGATGGGCGAGGCATTGTACAGTCTCGCGGCGTATGACGAGGCCCTGGAGGCGTATGAAAATGCCCTGCAACTGAAAGAGGATTATGCCGCGGCCTATCATGGCACCGGCGATGTGTTGTACCAGTTGGGGAGGTATACCGAGGCGCTGAATGCCTATGAACTGGCTTTGCAACTGGAGCCGGATTATCAGCCAGCCTATCACAGCCAGGGCAATGTCCTGCGCCGCCTGGGACGGGTCGAGGAGGCTCTGAAAGCCTATGAACACGCGCTGGAGACGGATATGCAGAACGCCTGTCTCTCCTATGACTATGGATTGGCGCTCTCCCTTTTGCAGCGCTATCCAGAGAGCTTGCAAGCGCATAAAAGGGCTATAAAGCTCTGCTCTGAACAGGCCAGATTTCACCTGGCAGCGGGCGATGTTCATCTGAGCTTACAGAACTATAGCGAGAGCCTGGCGGCCTACGAGTGCGCGCTCCAGCTTGAGCCGGGTAACGCCCTGGCGTACCAGGGACGCGGGGAGGCGTTCTACTGTCTCCAGCGCTATCCAGAGGCTCTAAGCGCGTATGAACAGGCGCTGGTCTACGATGGGCAGTTGTCGTCTGCCCACCTGGGGCGTGGGGATGCCCTGTATCAATTAGAGCGCTATGAAGAGGCTCTGGCGGCTTATGAAAATGCCCGGACCCTCGATGCTAATTGTATGGCGGCCTATCAAGGTCTGGGTCACGCGCTGCTTCAGCTCCAGCGCTATGAAGAGGTGTTGCCCGCGTACGAGCAGGCAATCCGCCTGGGTGGAGAAGACGTGCGTGTCTATGGCGGTATGGGTGACGTGCTTTTTCACCTGGAATGGTACGAGGGCGCGCTGGAATCCTATGAAAACGCTCTGCGTTACGAGCCAGAGAACGGATTCTACCATGCCCAGCGCGGGCGCACGCTCTATAAGTTGAACCGCAATAAAGAGGCGCTGGTGGAATATGAGCGCGCGTTGGATCTGGATTGCGATCAGGTTGAAGCCCACCTGGGGCATGGTGACACTCTCTGGCGTCTGAACCGCGATGTAGACGCGTTAAAAGCCTACGAACGAGCACTGGAACTGGCGCCAGAGAGTGCCGCGGCCTATAACGGCAAAGGCAACGCCTTGCTGGACCTGGACCGTAAAGAGGAGGCGCTGAAGGCCTTTGAGCGCGCGATTGAACTGGGTGGACAGATTGTAGCCTATCACAATAACAGGGCGCTCGCGCTCTACAAGTTAAAGAGCTACGCCGAGGCGCTGGCTGCTTACAAAGAGGCGCTCAAGATCAATCCTGCCGATGCCGATGCCTATAACGGCATGGGCAACATCCATTATCATCGCCAGAACTGGGAGAAAGCGCTCAAAGCCTATGATCGGGCCATCAACCTGGCCCCGCGCACCTCCTCGTTTTACCGCAACAAAAGCGGCGTACTGCGCTGGTTGGGACGCAACGAAGAGGCCGACCAGGCCAGTGCCAGGGCGAATATGCTGGAGGAGCGTGGCCTGGTTGAGAGCGCTGGCCCTCAACTTGTGTATGTTCAGGTGAATACCGGAGAAACTTTCAGCTAAATGGCTCCTGAAAATACGGGTATCGCCTGATAGAGGCTTACCGCTCCAGCCGTTATACTTGCAGCATGATCTCATATTGACCGCCTGTTTTGAATATGTCAGATCAAGTCCACTGTGACGCGCTGTGTAGAGAAATCTTCAGAAGTCGCGCGGTGCATGGATTTGCTGCCTGTGGCCTGCTGTTATAAAGGAGCATTCCTTATGCGTTCAACCAGCTTTTCTCTCGCGCGTCGCTCCAGCCTGTTCTTTGGCCTGTTGCTTATCCTTACGCTTGCCAATTGCGGTATTTCCCAGCCGGCCCCGGTGTCCACCCGCATTACCTCAGATCCCTGGCAGACGATTACCGCGCCAGCCGGCCAGCGTATTCTCGCTCATGCTGTTTCTCCCGTTGATCCAGCTACGCTTTATATTTGCGCGGGGGATAGCGCTGGCGCTGGTCAGGTGCGGCTCTGGCGCACGCGGGATGGGGGAACGCACTGGTCGCGTTTGAACGTGCCGGACATGGCGGGCAGTGGCTGTCAGATCCACATTGATTCCGCGCAGGGGCAGTTTTTGACGGTTGTTGTTTCTGGACCCAACGGCGGCCTGACCCCCTGTGCTGGAGATACCTTCCTGTGGAGCGGCAATAGCGGCTATAACTGGCAGCGCATTTCTCATCCCGACTTTGGAAAGCTCAGCCCGGAGTATAGCTATTGTGATTTGCAGGTAGCCGCCGCGCACCTCTATCTATGGATTTCGTATGGCAGTCCGAGCAGGAAGGTGCCGCAGGTCAGCATGTTGGAGCGCAGCGATGACGCGGGCACAAGCTGGACAGAGATCGACGCTTCCCTGGGGCACGAGATTCTCTTTGTTCCCCCGCGGATCGCGCTCGATGGGAAAACCCTGGCCGTCAGCGTGCTCCCGGTGCGACAGTCTGGATACGCAGGCACCAGCGTGCTCTGGACAAGCCACGATGCCGGGCAGACCTGGCAGGAGCAGGGGCCGGTTCCAGGGCGGACCCTGGTGCTCGCGCCGCGTATACAACCCGCACATGGGAGCACGCTCGCGCCGTTTTATAACCTGGCTGGAGAGCAATTGCCTGAAGCCATGGCTGCTCTGCGCGTCTACCAGAGCAGCCATGGGCGTGGCTGGTCTGAACTCCCACCCTTGCCGGTACCAGGCACCAGCGAGCGTCAACACGGCTTGCTGCAAGCGCTGGCGGTTACAGATGATGGCCGGCTACTTGCCTTTGGCGTCGATCCCAAAGCTGGTCTGTCAACTCTCGCTAGCGGCAAGAATATTCAAAATACAGCACCTTTCTGGCTCTGGATCTGGAATCCTGCCATAACCCGTTGGCAGGTGCTCTCTCTGCCGCTGACTGAGCCAGCCAGCGCTGGCTGTGGCCTGTGCTGGGGAGCCTCTCTTTCCACTGGAACCGATCACAAGACTTACCTCACTGTCGCGTCAGCGCTTGAGCCCAACGACCCCAGCAGCGGTTTCCACCTGTATCGCGTGCGCGTGCCTGATGCGTAGGATGTTTTGGGCTATGGATGGCTTTCGCGAGAGAAACTATACTGGATAGTAGAAGGATATGACATCACAGAAGATGCTCAAGGGATGGCTGATGGAGGGGAATGAGAAATGGCAGAGACGAAAAGCGTCGTCACGCTCTGGGTGGCCTGGTATCGAGAGCGGGCGGAATATCAGGATAGTGAAGAGCAGGCGCAGCCGCGCCGTTTGCTGCGCTTAAAAACGTTCCACGCGACCTCGCGCGAGGAAGCAAGCGCGGAGATGCAGCGCTGGCTGGAACAGAGAGGGCTCCGCGCGCGTGACCTGGAGCGCCTGGAGCCCTCTCCGTATGGTTTGCAATTTCATAACCTCAAGGCAGCCGCGCTGTAAACGCGTCGTGAAGCCTGAGCGTCACTTCTTCCAGTGCGATGCCATGAACGCCGC
The DNA here is from genome assembly GCA_036384215.1 of Ktedonobacteraceae bacterium. GTDB lineage: Bacteria > Chloroflexota > Ktedonobacteria > Ktedonobacterales > Ktedonobacteraceae > Paraktedonobacter. The sequence continues at coordinate 5,708 of DASVMX010000653.1, forward strand.
GTAACAGATACGCCGCTTTGGGAAAACGTTGCGCTTCAACACCCAGGTGGGACCAGTGCGCGGCCACATAGGAGCCGCCTTTCAAACAGGGATCAGTCACGCCACTGATCTCAAGCACCGCCTGCCCTCGCGCGTCAAGCAGCCTGGTTCCTGAAATAAGCGCCTCGGTGAAGTTTTCGCAGCCTGAACAGGTAAAGCAGATATTGGCCTTAATCCAGGCCGGGTCAATAAAGGGTACGCCCAGCGCGTGCGCCATCTTCCCCAGTTCGCCTGGATGGACCGCTGTAAAATGCCTGTTGGGAACAAGCTTGCCCTCGCCATCCACGTTTCTTTCCTCCATATGTGAATCTCCTACAATCCCATAGCCAGGGCGCAAATGAAGCTCGGGCACAGGCACACCTGGTTCTCCATGGACCTTGCTCAGATAGAGCGCGATAATGCTGAGTACGAAATCTGACAAAACAATCTCCTTCATGTATGCTTCTTATTAATAAAGCATACGAGAGACCTTTTTCTTGTCAAGGGAATGCCGGGCTTGGGGTGCGACTCACGTTTTTGCAAACGGGTCCCCACCGCAGCCGCGGTGCTGCCGTGGGTGTGCGCCGGAGCCGTGCCTCTGACACTGCCGCCGATGCAGCGCCGGACCGGAGCGTCCGGTGTGCTCAGCTGGCGGGCTTGTTTTCATTGTCTAGCGCAGAGCAAGCACCGTTAATACAAGCAGGCCAACCAGTCCCAGCCATACCCAGAGAGGAAGCACCAGCGCGGAAGGGCGTTTCTCTTCAACTGGCGACTTTTTGTGGAGCGGTACATAGTAGCGCATCTGTGTTCCCTTTCAAACAAATAGCTCTATCTCGGACAATATAAAATGCATCATTGTGCGGCTCTCAGGCTATGGAAAGCGCGGTTCTCTGCTTAGAGAATGTAGACAAAAAAAGGCCGCGCTTCAGTTTTTTGGTACTTTCTGGATAAATCTACAAGTTGTTGAGGATGGAAATAGCTGCTCGCGCTGTCATTACCCTGGCCATAGGCTACTTCCTCCATCTCAAACACCTCTGGCACGTGGATTGCCCCGCTTGCCACGTGCAAACACTTTAACTGAAAATCAATCCGCGCAACCATCCGATTGTTCAGCGAATCAAACAAAAACTCCCGCTCTCTCCCCATCTCATCCCGCCATTTCGCTCGCCAGCGTTGAGTCGCCATTGTTTCTCCTCTTTCCCTGCTAGAACAGAAAACACTACGAAACTCTCAAAGGTATCTGCCACAAGATTACCTTATACAGATATCGATGTCAAGGTATCTCGATAAGGGTACTTATTTTCGTGCTATCTCTATCCTATAATCGGAACGTACACGAAAGGAAAGAGAGATCATATGGCATTTCATCTGCGAGTTAAAGAAATATTAGAGGCAAGAAAGATTCCTGTAGGAAGAATGAGCAGAGAAGCAAATATCCCTATTACTATGGCCCGAAAAATGGTAAAAGATCCCAACTATATTCCCTCCATTCCAACGCTCGATAAAGTAGCAAAATATCTGGGACTATCTATAGATGAGCTTTATACAAATGATGATAGTGATGAGACTGGTCCGACCTCGTAAATGTTGGTTATAATGACACCATGACCATATCTTTTAATCCACATCTTCTCCACCATTACAAACGTGTCGACCGTTTGCTGGCCGGGCTGGATGCGCGGCAGGGACCGTGGGCGGTGGTGACGCCGAGGTCGCGGGAGGCGCGCGGAGACATTATTGTCTTTCCGGGGTCGTTTAATCCGCCGACGCTGGCGCACCTGGCGATGTTGCGGGAGGCGCGGGCTTTCGCGGGACGGCGCTTCGGGGGACGCTGGCAGGTGTACGCGGCTTTGAGCAGGCAAATCGTCGATAAAGAGGCGGTCGAGCGCATGACGCAGTTGGATCGGGTGGTGCTGTTGGAGAGAGTGCTGGCGCGCTATGTGAGGCACGCGAGGATTCTTTTGCTCAATCGCGGGCTGTATGTTGAGCAGGCGCAGGGGATACGCGCGGCTTTTCTCGGAGTGCGGCGGCTGTGCTTTCTGGTGGGCTTTGATAAGATTGTGCAGATTCTCGATCCGCGCTACTATGCCGAGCGCGATAGCGCGCTGCGCGAGTTGTTTGCGCTGGCTCAATTACTGGTCGCGCCGCGCGGTGGGGATGGCGAGGGTGAACTGCGAGCATTGCTGGCGCGCCCTGAAAATCGCCCGTTCGCCGGGTTTATTCATCCCTTGCCCCTGGAAGAGCGCTATCGAAATGTCTCTTCCACGGAGGCGCGCGAGGCAGCGACGCTGGATATTGTGCCGCGCGAGGTGCTGGATTTTATTCAGCACACGCGCCCATATGAGCCAGCGGCGCGGCGGGACGATGGCTCAGAGCGGGATCTCTATGCAGAGCGCACGCGGGCGCTGCGGGCACTGCTGGCTACTGGGTACGCCTGAATTTGAGCTGGCTGGCGCCAATCTGTACGACATCGCCCTCGATCAGGCGGTAGCGCGTGATGCGCATGCCGTTGACGAACGTGCCCGTGGCAGAGCCGCGGTCCTCAATCTCGTAGCCGCCATCGGTGGCCTGGCGAATGGTCGCGTGCAGGCGGCTGACCGCCAGGTCTTCCAGGAAAATATTGCACTCGCGGCTGCGTCCAATCGTCGTTTCACTTTCGCGTAGATCGTAGCTGCCGAGCACGCCGCGCAGATTGGTCAGGTCCAGTTTGGCAATCGCGCTGCTGTCAGGATCGACCTTGCGCAGGCGTTTGCGTTCCTGACCGCGTGACGAGGCGAGCTGGAAAGGACGCGTGCCCTCGTGTCCGTGGAAAGTCAGGCGCGTGTTGCCGAAGCAGAGCACATCGCCATCGACCAGCAGATGTGCGGCTATTGGCTGCTCATTGACCAGGCTGTCTCCGCTACCGTGGTCGTCGCGCAGTAAATAGCCCTGCGGGGTACGCAGGATGCTGGCCTGTTTGCGGTGCGCAGCCAGGTCTTCCAGGAAAATATCGCATTCACGGCTGCGGCCAATCGTGGTGAGTTCTTTCCAAAGTTCCACGCGCTTGCCCATCTGTGGACCCTGTTTCATCACGAGATATGCGGTTGTTTGCTGGTCAAACAGCTCTTCTGGCATCGGACTCCTCTTCATCGACATATGCACTAAAGCTTCACCACGTTTGTACAGTGACCGGGTACGAACTACAGAGACCTCAATAAATTGTCGTAAATACTCTTTTTTTTCGCGGTTCATCGCGCGGGAAAATATCAACCTTCCTTTGTTTAATCCATACTACTTTACAACGAAGAGAGAGGGCATTTATGGCATATCCGCTGTGGATATGACTTTCTGGCCAACAAAGTCAGTGACGGTCTGTACCTCCCTGCTCTTCAAAATTGTATCTTCCCCGTCAAGGGCTGGTGCGCGGCCTCTTATGCGCCTTCTACCTCTCCATCTTTCAATTCCAGCCGACATAGTGTAGCGCCTGCGATATCTGTTGGCCGGCGCGGGTGACAGCGGAGATCAGTTCGCTGCGCTTCGGGTGGCAGCGTTCGCGGGGACCACTGACCGAGACCGCGGCTACGATATTGTTCAAATGATCAAAAATAGGTGCCGCCACCGCTTCGACGCTCTCCTCCAGTTCGCTGGTTGAGAGCGCGTAGCCCTGCGCTCGCACCCTGAGCAATTCTTCCAGCAGCAGGCGCGGATCGGTGATCGTCTGAGCGGTGTAGCGTGTGAGCGTGGTGTGTGAGATCACCTCGCGCAGGCGCGGCTCCCACTGGTAGGCGAGGAGGACTTTGCCAGTCGAGACCGCGTGCGCGGGCAGGTATTGCCCTGGCACGTTGACGGTGCGCACAAAAAAATAGGAGTCCTCGGTATCGATAATCACCGCTTCCATGCCTTCCAGCACCGCCAGGTGAACCGACTCGTGGGTCAGGTCGCGCAGTTCCATCAATATCGGCCTGGCTGCTTTGCGGACCGCGTGCGAACTTAAAATGCTCGCGCCCAGCGCCGTGATGCGCAGGCTGAGCGCGTATTTATGGCTATCCTCGTCCTGGATCAGCAGCCCCTCGCTGACCAGAGCAGTCACCAGGCGGTGCACGGTCGATTTTGGCAGGCCGGTGGTATGAGCCAGGTCGGTAATGCCCAGCGGCCCCTGGCCGTGCTGGCCAAAGGCATGCAGAACGCGGGCAATCCGATGCACGATCTGTACAGTTTTTTCCCCTTCCAAAGGTTCGCCATGTCGCATGAAATCCCTCTTTCTCTCTGGCCAGTCTGGTTCGCGCCGCTGATAATTGGATTAACTATAGCCAATGCTTTCGAGGCATGTCAAGGGAACATGCAACGAAAATTGCGCCTCTGCTATAGAGCGTTGTAAGATGAGATTGAAAAAGATCGTTTTTTGTAGCAGGATTCCTTGAGGCAGAGAAACAGAGGGATTTTGAATGTCAATGCAGATGAATCAGCAGATCATTGTCGACTATGATGTGCCTGCCCGGATGCGCGATGGCGTAACGTTGCGGGCGAATATCTATCGTCCAGCGGGCGAGGGCCGCTGGCCGGTGTTGCTCACTCGTTTGCCGTATGGCAAGGATTTTCCGCTTGGGACTGCGATTATGGACCCGGCCCAGGTCGCGCGCCGCGGGTACGTGGTCGTTGTGCAGGACACGCGCGGGCGCATGACCTCGGAAGGCGAATGGATGCCGTTTGTCCACGAGCCAGAGGACGGGGCTGACACGGTAGCCTGGGCCGCGCAACTGCCGTATAGCGATGGCCAGGTAGGCATGTATGGCGCTTCTTATTTCGGCTTTACGCAGTGGTCTGCGGCCATTCACCAGCCAGCGGCTCTGAAAGCGCTGGTGCCGTTCCAGACCTGGAATGATCCCTTCAACGGCGTGCTCTATCGCGGCGGCGCCCAGGAACTGGGTTCGGCTGGTTCGTGGCAGTTGCAGATGGGGTTGGATGTGCTGATGCGCCGTCACCAGGGCAATCCCCAGGCGCTGGGCATGGCTATCTATCAACTGGCGCGAGAGATCGACGCGCTGGGCACGAGTGGATATTCCTCGCTGCCTCTGAGAGAGTTCGCGCCACTGAAAAAGCAGGAGATCGCACCGGCTTTCTTCGAGAGTTACGATCATCCCCTGGAGCGAGATTTTGAACTGGCGCGTCCCATGCACATTCTTGGGCATCATCACAAGGTCATAGTACCCACGCTGAATGTCGGCGGCTGGTATGATATCTTCTTGCAGGACACGATTACAAACTTTAAGCTGATGCGCGAAGAGGGAAGTACGCCGGAGGCACGCCAGAGCAAGCTGCTGATCGGTCCCTGGACGCATGGCGGTACAATGAACCCGGTTGGCGAACTCAACTTTGGCCTGGGATCGAGCGCGGCTCTGATCGACCTGAAGATCGATTTTGTCAGCCTGCAACTGCGCTGGTTTGATCACTGGCTCAAGGGTTTTGATACAGGTATGCTTAACGAAGCACCGATCAAGCTGTTTGTGATGGGCGCGAATGCCTGGCGCGATGAACACGAGTGGCCGCTGGCCCGCGCAGTCGAGACGCGCTACTACCTGCACAGCGACGGACACGCCAACAGCTTGCACGGAGATGGTCGCCTGAGTACCAACGTGCCGGAAGCAAACGAGGAGGCGACTGATCGTTATGTCTACGACCCGGCTGATCCTGTGCTCACGCACGGCGGTGCCCTGCTGATGTCCCCCGAGTATCGTCCTGGCCCTTATGACCAGCGTGACACCGAGATCCGCGAGGATGTACTGGTCTACAGCAGCGAGGTTCTCCAGACTGGCGTAGAAGTCACCGGGCCAATCAAAGTGCACCTCTGGGCCATTTCCAGCGCGCCGGATACCGATTTTGTCGCGCGCCTGGTCGATATCCATCCAGATGGGTATGCTCAGAATCTGACTGATGGGATTATCCGCGCGCGCTATCGCCATTTCGCGCAGGGAGAAGCGCCGAGCCTGATCGAGCCAGGCAAGGCCTACGAATACGAAATCGACCTCTGGGCGACCAGTAATCTCTTTAAAGCTGGTCATCGTATTCGCCTGGACGTGACCAGCAGTAACTTCCCGCGCTGGGATCGCAATCCTAACACCGGCCATGATTTCGGGGTTGACGCCGAGCTGGTACCCGCGCATCAGATTATTCTCCACGACAGCGAGCACCCGTCCTATGTCGTGTTACCCGTTGTGCCAGCCTGATAGCCAGGCCGTATTCGCTCCTCCGTGGTTGTGGCTGGCCAGCAGCAGCCAGCCGAGCAGTCCAAACAGGACGAGCAAGATCAGGAGCACCAGCGCCAGGGCCTTGCGCCGGTCGCGGAGGAAGCCAAGCGCCTGGTATTGTTCCAGGTCGAGGTTCAGCAGTTGGCGACCCAGGTCTGAAAATTTGCGCAGCGAGAAGGCCATAAGTTGTTCTGGCTCTGGCCTGGCTTCTGGAGGCGGCAGAGGAGTGCGCCGGCGCGATTTCTCCACCTCCAGGGTTGCGAGCGGCGCCCTGGAGGGCATGGCTACCAGGTGTGGCGTGCGGCGGGGCGGGGCGGGTTTGGGTACTGTTGCCAGCGGCAGGGTAGACAATTCGCGGCGCGGGATCACCAGCGGAACCGCGGCCTTTAACTCTGACTGATCTTCAGTCGTGCGCCGATTTCTGGGGCGCATTTGAGCGGACTGGGCGTGCAATACCTCCTGTAGCATGGCCTCATACGCGTGGGCAAAGCCAAGAATATTCGCATAGCGCTGCTCCGGCTTCTTGGCCAGCGCCTTGAGAAAGACCGCGTCTAACTCGCCGGGTATCAACGGATTCAGCGTGCTGGGCGGAGTCGGAGGCGTGTGGTGGTGATGGTGGAGCAGTTGGGCCGCCGTGCCCTCAAAGACCGCGCGCCCGGTCAGTAACTGGTAAATCATCACCGCCAGAGCGTATTGGTCCGCCGCCGGCCCGACATGCACTGATGTTGCCAGTGATGGATCGTCAAACTGTTCCGGGGCCATATACAGAGGCGTGCCCACCGAGCGATGCAGCGAGCGCCCCGTACGATAGAATGCTGCCAGGCCGAAGTCCGCCAGGAGCAGGTGAGGCCGGCCCTGCGGGAAAATTTTTGCCAGGTTCGACCCCTGGCTGGGTTTCGAGGTATTGCGTTCCACGCGCAGGAGAAAGTTTGTCGGCTTAATATCGCGGTGAATAATTCCATGATCATGAGCGCATTGTAGCCCGGCAGCCGCCTGGAGCAAGTAATAGCCTGCCTCTTCAGCGGAAATAGGCCAGGGAAAGCCCAGATACTGAGTGCGCTTTTGCAGCCAGTTCCAGAGCGAACCTTCAGAAATATAAGGCATGATCAGGTATGTAATGGGCAACGTATCCGGTTCAAATATCTCATCGCCAAAATGATAGAGCGGTAAGATATGGTCGTGTTCCAATTCCGCTACTGCTCGCGCTTCACGCTCGAAGCGAGCCGCGGCCTGTTTGCCCTCAGGCGTTTCTGGAATCGCCCGCAGGTCGCCGCAAATAACTTTAATGGCTACCTTCCGGGCAATGCGGGCATGCTGAGCCAGATAAATATCCCCCATGCCACCACTTTCGATGAGCCTTTGTAGACGATACCCACCGAGGGTTTTCCCCACCAGCATATTCATCGTATCAGTCCCTTATCAAAAATCTTTCTTGTTGAGATTTGGAAATAGAGAGCATTCTGTCCTTTTGATTCCTCTTCCCGATTTTACAAGAGAAACGCTGATCGAGACGTTTACAACATCGGGATACGAGGGTTATAGATGCTTCCTACTTATAGTATACAGATGCACTGAAAACGCTTCCAGGCTCTTATCAGGGAAACTATATGTGCGTATGTGTAGTCAAAAAGGATGATCTATCCACTGCTAAAAGTCCTGATCTGGTCACGCAATTGCAACCCATACGCCGATGATTCGTAAAGCCTTTAATCGAGAAAATATCAACACAATCAGGAGAATCCAGGATCATGAACGAACAGGAGATGCAATTCGCCGACCCTGACTGGAAACCAACAGGGCCATTATCGGCGGCGCCAGGAAACACCATGGTCAGCCCGCCTATGCCCGCGACTTCCGCCGGGACAAATAGCCAGGCGGATAGTGTATCCCAGCCCGCCGGTTTTCCCGCGTATGATCAGGGATATCAGGGTGCGTGGTCGGAACAACCATCCGCGGGGCAGCCGTTTGCGCCGCCTGTTCCCGTGCAGCAGACAATGTATAGCCCGGCTGGCAGAACACGCGGGCGCGGGCGTTCGCGCTGGTGGATCTGGGTTGTGATCGCAGTCATTTTCATTTCGATGATTGGTCCAATGTCCCGCTCTTTCTACAAGAGCTCTTCGTTTAATACTGGTCAGAGCCCGCAGCAGCCATACCAGATGCAGAAGCAGGCGTTTGCGCTCAATGGTGCCACGGAACTGGACATCAATGATCTCTCCGACAACATTACCGTGCAGGTAAGTGACCAGGGGAGTACAGACATAATGGTTCTGGCTGGAAATGATGCTCAGCCTCAGGTGAGCTATCAGGGCCAGAAGATGGCACTTGTCTCGAATGGCAATAGCAATATAACGATCTACATTCCCCAAAATGTAGCTCTGCATCTAAGTGGAGGAGTGAACCAGATTGAGGTTGATGGCTTTTCCGGGCTGTTAACCGCGCAAACCGATAGCGGCCCGATTACGCTCAACAATGACAACCTGGGCCAGGGGTCATCGCTGAATACCAACTCTGGCAATATTGACCTGGAACAAAGCCTGGTGAGTAACGCGAGTATCACGTCCACCAGCGGCGCTATTAATATGAATCAGGTCAACCTCAATGGGAAGGTTACAGTCAATACAGGCGGGAATAGCTCCATTAACTATAGTGGTTCGCTTGACCCTCAGGGAAATTATCAGTTTACAACTGATAGCGGCGCGATCAACCTTACTCTGCCGCAAGGTACGGCTATGCAGATGAAAGTTTCCCAGAAGAGCGGTGGCTTCCATAGCGACTTTCCACCCAGTTCGGGCAGCGCGCCGCAAGCAACTCTGGGAGTAACGACGAATGCTGGTGATATTACCATCACCCAGCAACAACAGTAACTATTCAGGACTTTTCAGCACCTGGCGAGAGTGGAGCAGGAG
>DASVMX010000654.1:0-2098 GCA_036384215.1 Ktedonobacteraceae bacterium
CTAATTGTAGTCTACAACAACGCTGTAAAACAGAAGATACGTCTGAATTGTCATCTTCAAGGCTGCCTGCCAGTCTTTGATAGTAGGAGCTGAATTTCTATGAAAAGCAGCGCCGAATATCGTTGGGAGTTAGGAATATCATGAGAATGACCGACGACTCCGGGTCAACATTTTTCGTGGGGCGCGAAGAGTTTCTCACGGAGATCCATGAACTGCTGCAAAAGAAGCGGCAGGTTGTGCTCAGCGCTCCTGCGGGTATGGGAAAAACGGCAATCGCGGCAGAGTATGCCCGGCGTTTTTCTCATGCGTATGAATGGATTTTTTCTATGAACATGGCCAGCAGTGCAAGCTGGCTGGCCGATTGTCTTGAGCTGCTAGAGCGATTGGCTATACCCATCGCAGATAATGAGCGGGATCTGGCTGGCATCAAGCAGATACTCCAGAACTGGCTTGCACAACATCCAGACGCCCTGTTGATTATCGATAATATTGGCAGTATCGCTCTTCCTCTCATGCCAGAACAGATCACAGGCCATATGCTCTGCCTGACGCGCCACCCCGTCAGCGATCCATCTATCGCGCATCTTGCCCTGGGCGCGTTAAAGGCCGAGGAAGGCGCGCTCTTGCTTCTACGCCAGAGCGGTCAATTTCCGGCCAATCTCCCGGTGGAGCAGATTGACGCGGAGGTGCAGGCGGCGGCACGAAATCTGGCGGAAGAGTTGGCCGGACTGCCCCTCGCGCTCCACCTGGCAGGGGCGAATATGCTGGCGAGCGGAAGAAGTGTCAATGAATTTCTCGACCTGTATCATCAATACGGCGAGCGCCTGGTCCAGCTCAAGGTGTCAAAGGGTCCAATCGCCGATGAACTGGCTATCATGTGCAGTTTGCCCGCCATTCGTTTGCAAAGAACGCATCAGCCAGCCTCTGAACTGCTCTCGTTTTGTACCGTTCTCGCACCTCTCGCCATTCCGCGTGAGTTGTTTCTCCTGGGCGCCAGCGAATTGACGCCTGCGTTACAGGAGTTCGCGCAAAATCCCATTTTGCTGGATGAAGCGCTGGCCCGCTTATCTTCTCTTGGCCTGTTTCTGGCTGACGAGGCGCGTGGAACCCTGAGCTTGCAACTGACTGTTCAGGAAATTCTACGCCAGGCCCAAACTCAGGAGAAACGCAACAACCTGATCACTTCTGCTTTGCGGGCTTTCTCTCATCTGCCCCCGGCGCTGGAGCAGGCGGCACCAGCGGTAAGGGTGCGGATAGTGGCCCAGATTCTCCACTTGAGCAACCTGAGTTCAGATTGGATTATTCCCTATGAAGCAGTCGCGGATGCCTTTGGCTGGTCCGCTATGCTGCTGTGGGAATACGGGCTGATTCAGGACGCGGAGACGCTTTTGCGCAAAGCCCTGGCGATCTGGGAACGTGTATTGGGGACCGGGCATGAGACAGTTGGCCTGGCTATGCGCAACCTGGGTATCCTCAGTGCTCTGTTAGAAAACTACGCCGAGGCCGAGGCGTTTTTGCAAAGGGCCATGCTTGCGCGCTCACGCGTCCTGGGGGCCGCGCATCCAGAGGTTATCCTCTGCTTGCTCGACCTGGCACGCGTGTATGCTGAGCAAGGCAAGAGCCTGGAGGCCCGAGCATGCTACGAGGAGGCACTCAAAATTGGGGAGCAGACACCTGGACAGGGGCATCCGCTGTTGCTCGCCGCAGCTCATGAGCTTGCGTCGATTTGTATTGAAGAAGGGGAATTGGCGGAGGCGGAGCAGATCTATCAGCGCTTGTGTACCTTCTATGAAACCTCGTCTGATCAGGCACAGGCGGAAGCGCGTCCCTACCTGGAGCACCTCGCGCTTATTTATCTCCAGCAGGGCAAATCTGTAGAAGCTGAGAGCATACTCCAGCGTTTGTCACAGAGCTAGCCTGATACCATTCAATGAAGCCAAACCAGTGAATGGAGCGACGGCCTTCACGCCTGTGTACGATGTTCGGCGCGGGCGAAGACCGCGGGCAAGCAGCGCCGCATATCTGTCAGGTTCACCTGACAGATATGCGGCTTCACACCCGGTGAAGGGGTTCCAACGGAGGCAAGCTTCGTTTAAAG
>DASVMX010000655.1:0-14660 GCA_036384215.1 Ktedonobacteraceae bacterium
CCGATCTCAATTTCTCGCTCCAGGGCAGCACTGATGAAGAACGCATTGACCTCGCCCGCAAGCTGACGTTTTATAGCTCTTTCAGGCAGCCATTGTGTGCTCTCCTAGAGATTCAATATTTATTATTATACATATTTAACATATAGAAAATCTCTTTGAATTGAATAAATGTGGCACTTTTGAAGAAACATGTTATAAATCAAGGTTCTCTCAATTTCTATGGTAGAATATATATGATGCTCAGGAGCACATTCTTCCAAAGAGGGGAACACATATGGAACCAGAAGCGGACGATTTGATCGAGGTAACGATAGCTGAACTCCAGGCCCGCATGAGCGCGGGCGGGCTGACTGCTGTAGAGTTAGTAAGGCGCTACAAGGCTCGCATTGAGGCAATTGACCACAATGGTCCTTGCCTCAATTCCGTGCTGGAGGTGAATCCCGACGCCGAGGAGATCGCGGCTGAACTCGACGAGGAACGTCAGAGACAGGGTCCGCGCGGGCCGCTGCATGGAATTCCGCTCCTTCTCAAGGACAATATCGACACTCATGACTGCATGCACACTACCGCGGGCTCACTGGCGCTGTTAGACTCGACGCCACCCCTGGACGCCACAGTTGCGGCTCTCCTGCGCGAGGCCGGTGCTATCCTCCTGGGCAAACTCAACCTGAGCGAATGGGCCAATTTCCGCTCAACGCATTCTTCCAGCGGCTGGAGCGCACGCGGCGGGCAAAACCTGAATCCGTACGCGCTCGACCGCACACCCTGCGGCTCCAGTTCGGGCTCTGGAGCGGCGGTCGCGGCCAATCTGTGCGCGGCCGCTCTGGGCACCGAGACGGATGGCTCAATCCTCTGTCCAGCGGGAAACAACATGGTGGTCGCCATTAAACCTACCCTTGGCCTCACCTCGCGCGCGGGCGTGATTCCGATCTCCCACAGCCAGGACACCGTGGGTCCGTTCGGGCGCACCGTGGCTGACGCAGCCACGGTGCTCGGCGCTATGGTCGGGGTTGATCCACGCGACCCGGCCACCAGCGCCAGCGCGGGCAGGTTTTTCACCGATTATCGGCAATTCCTCGACCCAGACGGCCTCAAAGGCGCTCGCATCGGCGTGCTGCGCCAGGTCTACGCAGGCTTTCAGGACAAAGTTGACCTCGTCTATAATCGAGCACTGGAAGCTATGGAGAAAGCCGGAGCAACCCTCGTTGATCCCGCTGACCTCCCCAACGCGCAGGAAATAGACTCCTCGCCAGACGAGTTCACCGTCCTGCTCTTCGAGTTCAAACAAGATCTCAACAAGTACCTGGCCGAACGAGGTGATGCCAGTATTCGCACCCTGGAAGATCTGATCGCCTTTAATACCGCCCACGCACAAGAAGAACTCCGTTTCTTCGGTCAGGAGCACTTCCTGAAGGCCCAGGCCATCGATCTCGACGATCCAGAAACTGTCGCCAACTATCAGAAAGCGCTCGACCACAACCAGCACCGGGGCCGCGACCAGGGGATTGACGCGGTGCTCCAACAGTTCAAACTGGACGCGCTGGTGGCACCCACCAATGCCCTGCCCTGGAAAATCGACCTCCTGGACGGAGATCATGAGATAGGCGGCTCCTCAACCCCAACTTCGCTGGCCGGCTATCCAGCCATCAGCGTACCGGCGGGCTTTTCCTTCTGGCTCCCCGTAGGCATCACCTTCATGGGCACAGCCTGGAGCGAACCAACATTGATTAAACTCGCGTCCGGCTTCGAGGCTGTCACAAAAGCGCGCAGACCGCCCACCTTCATACCCGCCAGCACCATCATCTGATCTACAGCGCGTCACGCTCGGCCAGGCGAGCGGCGCGCTCAACCAGGATGTGGATGCGCGAACCGAAGACAGCGAAGCGGGGGTCTCGCGTCTGGCCGCGTTTCCAGCGCACGTAGATCTGTTGAAGAATCACCGCGAGCTTAAAATAGGCGAAGGTCATGTAAAACTGCATGGACGAGAGGTCGCGCCCGCTCTGGAGGGAATAGCGCTGCATAAACTCGGCGCGGCTGAAGAAACCAGGCAGAGGCGTGATGGTCGGCAAAATAGCGCGCAGTTCCGGGGGGTCGTCAGCCTGCACCCAATAGCCCAGCGAGATAGCCAGGTCGAACAGCGGATCGCCGATAGTAGTCATCTCCCAATCCAGCACCGCGACCGGGCGCGCCAGATCCGCGAAATCCATCAGTATGTTATTGAGTTTAAAATCGTTGTGGATCAGCGCGGGCGCGGGGCTCGGCGGAATATGCCTGGTTATCCAGCGCGTCAGCGCCTCCACATCGGGACTTTCATCTGTCTGGGAACGAGAGTAACGCTCAATCCAGCTTCTGACCTGGCGCTCCAGAAAGCCCTCTGGATGACCAAATTCAGCCAGGCCAGCCGCCTGCCAATCGACGCGGTGAATGCGCACCAGCGTATCCACCATCGCCTCCGAGACGCGCTTGCAGAGTTCGGGCGTGCTCTCCACGCCAGGTGGAAAAACATCGTTAAAAACAAAACCACGGCGCCGCTCCATCACATAGAAAGGCACACCCATGATCTCCAGATCGTCGCAGAAAAAATAAGGACGCGGCGCCAGCGGGAAAACCGGGTGAATGCGCTCCAGTAAACCCGCCTCGCGCCGCATATCATGGGCTTTGGGCGCAACCGGCCCCAGTGGCTGGCGGCGCAGCACACCCTCCCAGTCACCAATGCGCACCAGATATGTCAGATTCGACGCGCCAGAAGGAAACTGGCGCACTTCCACTGAACCGGCGCCAACGCCGGAAACATGCGCGCGTATATACGCCTCAACCTTCGCCCAATCCAGCTCCTCCCCGGCGCGCACCGCGATGGTATCATCAGGAATACCCATGCTTTAACTCCTGCTGCTCGCTAAATGAATTTGCTTCAATGCCTTGCGCTTAGTATAGCACACGCATCAGGTCAAAGCAGTTTTCTGTGAATCCAAGAGCGAAGAGAGGAAAACTGTTCAGGCGTACTGCCAGTTCATGGCCTGGAGCAATTGCTGGAGTGCCCGCGAGGCGGCGCGGAAAAGCTCGGGACCGCTGAAGCCCTCGAACTGGCCAGCGGATTGCAGATGCGGCTCCAGAGCCAGGATGCCATCATAGCCATCAGCGCGCAGTTCCTGTAAGATCTCAGGCCAGCGGGCCTCTCCGAACCCGGCGGGCACAAGGGTGCCACTGGCGGTGACATCTTTGACGTGCACGTATGCAAGCCAGGGCTTCAAAGCCTGGTAGGCCGCGGGATAAGGCTGTTCCTGGCATTGCAGAAAGTTGGCGGGATCAAAGGCCGCGCGCCAGGAGGTGCTTTCAATATTGCTAAAAAGATCGAGATTGCGCTCCAGGCTGTCTCCATAAATTTCTTTTTCGTTCTCGTGGAGCAGGACCAGGCCTGCCTCCTGGGCCAGTTCAACCATAATCCGCGAACGCCTGAGCACTTCGTCGCGATAGCTGGCAGGATCAGGGTTCCTCCTTAGCGGTGTAAGAGGGTTCTTGACCGTGGAAGAGGTGGGAGGATAAAACGAAAAGAGGCGAATATAGCGTGTCTTGAAGCGCTGCGCAAGGACCATGGCCCGCTCGAAGCGCTGCAAATGTTCCTCAAAAGAGGCATCAACTGGCACTTTGCCAATGGGCGAAGCGATGGCCGCCACCCGGATGCCGTGGGTCTGCAAAGTCTGTTTAATCTCTGTAACTTGGCTATCATCCAGGTCTAATACGTTCACTCCCCAGACTGAACGCAACTCAATATGTTGAATATGTTCTTCTTGTAAGACTGCAATCTGCTCATTGAGATCAGCAGAAATTTCATCGGCGAATGCAGAAAGACGAATCATGAGAGAACGATCTCCTTACTGGTGCGGGATGCTTCATAGACTCCCAGAATGATTTCGACGGGGTGGCGCGCGGCGTATCCATCGATCAGTGGCTTCCCATCTTCGCGTATGGCGCGCAACATGTCCGCGATCTGCAGCGCGTGCGTATCCGCGTTCAGTGCCGCAGGATCGTTGGCCGTCCCTTCCCGCGCATTCTCCGACTCGATCTGGCGATTGGCCTGGCCATATGCCCCTACGGCCTCTTTTTCATCACGAGCAAGATGTAAATAGCGCATCTGATCATTTTCAATAATCGCTGACCCCTGGTTGCCGCATATCTCGATGCGCGTGGTCACACCTGGATAGGCTCCCGTGGTCGCTGAGATCGTTCCCAACGCGCCACTGGCAAAACGCAGCGCCACCGCCGCCACGTCCTCGCTCTCCATCTGATGAACCAGCGTGTCCGTGTACGCTCTGATACTTTTGACCGGCCCCATGAACCATTGAAGCAGGTCGATGGAATGGATCGATTGGTTCATCAAAATGCCGCCGCCGTCCAGCGCCCAGGTGCTGCGCCACGCCCCGCTATCGTAGTACCCCTGCGAACGCCACCAGGGGATGGTCGCATTACCCAGCACCAGGCGTCCCAGAGCCTGCTCATCGAGCAGCGCCCGCAAACGCCTGGAGGCCGCGTCAAAGCGATGCTGGCTGATAACCGCCATTTTCCGCCCGGTCTCCTGCTGTACCCGCAACATCTCATCCATGCGAGCAAGAGTGATCTCCATGGGTTTCTCAACAATTATATGGCAACCCGCGCGCATGGCCTGGCAAGCGTGCTCGCCATGCAGTCCGCTCGGCGTACAAATATCTACCACGTCAAGTTCTTCCCGCTCCAGCATCCGCCGGGCATCTGTGTAAGCCTTGAGATGATACGTTTCCGCCAGTTGTTCAGCTTTCTCTGGTACAATATCAGCAACCGCTACCAGTTCCGCGCCGGGCAAGCTGCTAATCGCCTTTGCATGGGTCGGGGCAATAACTCCCGCGCCGATAATTCCAAATCGAAATGTTTTTCCCATCATTCATCCTTTTCAGTGCCGTGCCTGTCTGAAAGAGAAAAAACGTTTTTGAAAAACGTTTTTGTAAGCATAACAGAGAATAATATCGCCTGTCAATCCTAAAATGTAGCGGGGGCAGGGCTGTTGCAAGATCTTTCTCGCCGCCTGCGGCGGCTCGCAGAAAGAGAGAAAAGAGGTTTTTCGGGGACTGGCTCCTTGTTCCGAGCGGGCAAGTTGCTTGATCGCACCTTTCTTCGCCCGCTCGGAAAGGAAGCCCCGTCGCTTCATCTGCCCCCGGCAGCGCGTTCCCCGGCAAAGGGCAGCCGCATCCGGGGGATGATGAAGGCGGCTGCCCTTTGCCATCCTGCCAGGCTCATCCTATTCCCGATTTTGCAGCAGCCCTGGTAGCGGGGGTGGGCATCATGTTTTTGCAAACAGATCTCTGTGACCATACCGGAGGCGCGACTCCTGTGTAAATCAGGTTGCCAAAAAGTGACGCCCACACCGTTTTTTCATAGCCCTTGACAGGTCCGACATTTCCCTGTTATACTCACAAAAACGTTTTTCAAAAACGTTTTTCTCACATACTTCGGGGAGATTGGAGGCATGACATTTATGCGGCGCAAGGCTGTTACTATTCGCGAGGTCGCTCAGCGCGCTCAGGTTTCTGTCAGTACGGTTTCGCAAATCTTAAATGGGAATCCGCATTATGTCGGGGCTGATAAACGCGAACGCGTTTTGCAGGCCGCGGCAGAGCTCCAGTATCGCCCGAATGCGATTGCTCGAAGTATGGTGAAACAACGGACAGGCACGGTGGGAATGATTTTCACTTCTGTGCTTGACAATCTGTTTATTCGTATTGTCGAAAGCGTACAGGCTACGCTGGACCCAGAGGGGTATACTATCTTCCTGGCCAATACGCCCGATATCGAGAGCGAAATGCAGGCTATCGAGGCCTTCCAGGCGCGGCAAGTTGATGGGTTTATTTTTATGTCAACGACTTCGGTCTCTGAATCAGCCCATCTCTTGCGTATGAAAGAAGCCGGGATACCGCTGGTCGTGATTAATCGTCACATCGAGCCGGACTGCGATGTCAACCAGATCCAGTTGAACGACAAAGAAGCCGGCTACCTGGCGACGAAGCATCTGCTTAAGCTGGGGCATCGCTCGATCGCGATGATCGGCGGACCGGGTCCGCAGAATATTCCCTGCTTTCACAGCGCCGTTGACCGCAAGGAAGGCTGGGAACAGGCTCTGGCTGAAGAAGGGATCACGCCTCCCGCCCACTGGTTCTTTGATGGCAATTACACTTTTGAGGGTGGGTACGCCGCTACCACGCAGATGCTCAAGCAGGCCGGTTCCAGGAGCGAGCTGCCAACGGCTCTCTTCGTAGCCAGCGATCCCATGACCGTTGGCGCGTTACGAGCGCTCCACTATGCCGGGGTCAACGTCCCGCGCGAGATCGCTCTGATCAGCATTGGGGATACCGTCTACGCGCCCCACATGACACCAGCGCTCACCACGCTCGTCCATCCGCTGGCCCAGGCGGGGAAGATCGCCGCTCAACGCCTGCTGGAAGAACTGGCGTCCAGTGAGCCTCTGCCAACACAAAAACTGGTCCTCGGCTTTGAGATGCGAGTGCGCGAATCCTGTGGCAGCAACCCGGAGCCGTCTGGGCTGTGGCTCTAGCAGTTCTGGCCCGGCTTGCCAGCCAGTTGAGAATAACATCGGCACATACGCATACCTTCATTCCGTAGATCGGTCATACGGCCTACAGGACAATACGAGGAGAAAGGAGGAAGAGAGAAAGAGGAGAGCAGAGCAAATGGTTCATTATATGGAGCGATGTTGCTCCATAAGAAAGATTTGTGTGCAAGGAAAAAGCAAAAGGAGACAATGCAGTGAAACCTTCTGTACGACGCGCTCAACTGTATTCGTTTTTGAGCATCGCGCTGTTGCTCATGCTGGCAGCATGCGGCAATGGATCTTCTTCCAATACCTCCAGTCAGACCCTCCATGTCCTGGTTGGGGCCAATACAACGTATCCAGCCCAGCAGAAACAATGGCAGCAGCAGATAGGGGATGAATTTCACAAGCTCACTGGTGCTACCGTGGTCTGGGACACGTACAGCAGCACCAGCGAGGAGCAGACCAAGCTACAGACCGCGATTGTGAGCGGCAGTGGTCCCGATATTTTTGGCCTGGGAACCACTTTCGTTCCCACCGCTCAGGCCACCAAAGGTTTCTATACGCTGACCGATGCCGACTGGCAGCAGGTTGGCGGCAAGAGCAAATTCTTTTCGCAGCAAATGACCATGGCAGGCAAATCGCCCGATCAGACCATTGCTATCCCCTGGTTAATGCGTCCTTTTGGCATGGTCTATAACAAAGATCTTTTCCAGAAAGCCGGGGTCTCCACCGCGCCTACCACCTGGACTGATTTTATCCTGGATGCCCAGAAGATCACTCAGTCTTCGGCTGGCATCTATGGCGCGGAGATGGACCCTTCGGATTCGTTCGACACCTGGAAGATCATCTGGACGTTAAGCAAACAGTTGGGGAATGATTTCCTCTCCTCGGACTACAAAACAGCTCAGTTGAACAAGCCTGAAGTGGCAACCGCGCTCCAGTTCTGGTTCGATTGGGTGACAAAATATAAGATCTCTGATCCTAATGCCATGACCTGGAAAGCTGGCGATGCCACCCGCGCCTTTGGCAGCGGCAAAGTTGGTATGCAGATCATGGTTTCCCCAACCATCATTCCCACGCTTAAAAAAGCCGGGATGGAAGGGCACTACGGCTTTGTCCCATTGCCAACGATCCCCTATGGCATGCAGCAGTTACCGGCCAATGGTGCTCCCGTAACATCGATTGTTTCGGGTGATATGCTGGCAATCGCAAGCTACTCGCCGTCGAAAAGCCTGGCCTTGAAATTTATCAACCTGATAACGGAAACCCAGCACCAGGAAGATTTCACGAAAACCTTTGGAGATCTCCCGACCAATGTTACTGCCGCCAATGCGCTGGCCAGCCAGGACGAGCTGATCGCCGGCCTGGTAAAAGCGGAAGCCGGGGCCACCCCCACGCCATTCTCCGGCTCCTGGGCTTCTGTTCAGATCGCGATGGCCGGGGTCTGCTCCAAACTGGCCAATTCGGTCGCGACCAATCAGTATAAACCATCTCTGATTCAGCCCTTGCTTGATCAGGCTAACCAGCAGATTCAAGGCACCTTGAAATAGAGGCTTTTCGATATCGCTCTGGCCATTTGTCGGAGCGATATCGAAAAACGCACTTCTGATTGTCTCAGCAGGCTTCGCCTGGACGGCGAAGCCTGCAACCGAAAAGGCGGTAGCTATGTCCATCACGTCTACGCCCCAGGATACGCCAGTGCCGGCTCGCGCGACTGGTCCGGCAAAATCAGGCCTTTTCCGCAAACGCGATTGGAACCGTCGCCCTTTGTGGTTGCTCTGGCCGGGTCTGCTCCTGCTCCTGGTGGTTATCGGTATTCCTTTTCTGACTGCTTTCTATATTAGTTTTCTCAATCTCGATCAATACAGCCTGCGTACCTGGCTCCAGGCTCCCTGGGTCGGGCTGAGCAACTATATCGCGACCTTTACCGATGGCAGCGTGGTCGGCTCTTCAATGCTCGTTTCGCTGGGCGTCAGCCTGGGCTTTGCAATCCTGACAACCCTGCTGATTCTGCCGATAGGCATCCTGGCCGCTCTGACGGTGAATACGCCATATCGCGGGCGCGCTCTTGTACGCGCGCTCTACCTGATTCCCTATGTAATCCCTACGTTTGTCACCGGGCTGATCTGGCGCCTGATGTTCTTAAATGGCACAGGTCTGATCGACCGCGCCCTGGCAGCACTGCACCTGGCAAATATCAATACCTACTGGCTGCTCGGCACGAATAGCTTCTGGGCCATGGTCATCGCTGACACCTGGGCCTCGTGGCCGTTCATCTATATGCTGACCCTGGCTGGCTTGCAGGCAATTCCCTCGGAAACCTATGATTCAGCCGCGGTGGATGGCGCGACTTTCTGGCAGAAGATCACGCATATTATCCTGCCCCAGTTGCGCAATACACTGGCCCTGGCGGTCTTACTGTCGACGCTGAATCATTTTAACAACTTTACGCTGCCTTTTGTCATGTTCGGGACGCCTCCTCCGGTCCAGGCCGATGTGCTGCCACTGAATATCTATGTCTCTTCGTTCCAGCTCTTTAACTTCGGTGGTGGCGCCGCGATGTCGATTTTGACCTTGATTATTGTGCTGATCCCCGGGTTCCTCTATATCCGTTCGTTACGCTTGAGCGAGGTGAAAGCATCATGAAACAGCGCTTCAAACCACAGGAGATCCTGCCGCCATGGATACGCCTCCTGGCGATCATTGTGCTGGCAGCCTTTACTTTGATCCCTGTCCTGTATATGCTCCTGCTCTCTGCGACGCCAGATATCGAAATCAGCGCTGGCGAGTTGCTGCCATCCCACTGGGCATTCGATAATTACACGCAGATGTGGACGACGATTAACCTGGCTCAGGGTCTGTTCAATAGCATGCTGGTCTCGCTCTCGGCCAGCACGATTGCCGTGGTGCTGGCGGTTGGAGCGGCTTATGTGATTACGCGCTTCCATTTTCGCGGTCGCATAGCCTATCTGTATTCGCTCGTCGGCCTGCAAGCGATCCCCAACGTCATGCTCTTGCTGCCGCTTTTTGTGGTCTTTATCTCCATTCAGAGTCTGCTGCAAATCAAGCTGGTGGGAACCTATACCGGGGTGATTATCACCTACCTGACCTTCGCGCTCCCTTTCGCAACCTGGATGCTGATCACTTACCTGGCGAATATTCCGCTGGATATCGAAGAGGCAGCCTTGATCGACGGAGCCACAAGACTACAGACGCTCTGGCGCATCATTGTGCCCCTGGCTCTGCCGGGTCTGGTGGTCGCCCTGGTCTTCTCCTTCCTGACCGGCTGGAACGATGTACTCTTCGCCAGTGTGCTCACATCGCCAGAAACCCAGACTGTGAGCGTTCAGTTGCAGGTTTTTAGTTCTGCCCAGGAAGGCGGGGCACTGCCGCTTTACGGCCAGTTGATGAGCGCGGCTCTTGTCAGCAGCCTGCCCGTTGTCGTTTTATATATGGTATTCCAAAAATATCTGATCGGCGGCCTGACTGCCGGTGGCGTTAAGGGTTAACCCGACAGAAACTAGAAAGCGTATACCAGAACAATGAAATTGACCTATACCTCGCTGGCCGCTCCCGGCTGGACCATCGAAGAGGCGGTGAGCGCGGCTGAGCGCTATGGCTACGCGGCTATCGAATGGCGCCTGGCGGATGGCGCGATCATTACGCCCGACGCGCCCGCGGATGTGCGCCGCAGATTGCGCGCAGTGCCCGCGGAGCACGGCATCGAGGTGGCCTGCCTGGACTCCTCGTGTACGGTTGTGCAGGCCACGCCGGAGAAGCGCGCAGCTACAATCGAGGATGGCAAACACATGCTGGACCTGGCGGAGGAGATCGGCGCACCTTTTCTGCGCGTCTTCGGGGGCGCGCTGCCCGCGAACGCCACGCGCGCCTCTATCCTCGGCCCGACCGCCGAAGTACTGCACGCGCTGGGTGACTATGGAGTGGAAAAGGGCGTCACTGTACTGATCGAAACGCATGACGCCTGGACAAACAGCCAGGATGTCCTGGCGCTGCTGCACGCCAGCCAGACCGCGGGCTGCAAAGTGCTCTGGGACTCCCACCACACCTTCCGCTTCGGCGAAACGCCCGCCCAGACACAGGCGCTGCTGGGCGACAACTTCGCCTATGTTCACATCAAGGACAGCATCCTGAAACCTGGCGATCCGAGTTCCTGGACCTATTGCCTGCTCGGCGAAGGCGACGTACCCCTGCGCGAGATCCGCGACGCGTTGCGCAAGCAGGGCTACAACGGCTATCTCTCGCTAGAATGGGAAAAGAAATGGCACCCCGAAATCGCCGAACCCGAAATCGCCCTTCCGCAGGCAACCGCTTATCTGCGCGATTTACTGGCATAACCAACCAGGACTCAGCGCCTGCGGCGCCGCAGGCGCTGAGGAGTCTGGAATAGCTACCATCTATTTCTGATACTGTCGCAGCAGGGTGCGCGCGATGGCGCGTTTGTGGACCTCGTCGGGGCCATCAACGATGTGCATGGCGCGGCCATGCGCCCACATTGAGGCCAGAGGAAAATCATCGCTGACGCCCGCTGCGCCAAAGACCTGCATGGCGCGGTTGACGACGCTGGTCAGCATCTCCGGCACTACAACCTTGATCATGGCGATCTCCTGCTGAGCTGCCTTCTTGCCCAGGTTGTCGATTGTCCAGGCTGCTTTGAGGGTCAATAAGCGCGCCTGCTCGATCTCTATATAGGAGGTGGCGATCCACTCCTGAATCACGCCCTGCTCGGCCAGGGGCTTACCGAAGGCCGTGCGGCTGGCGGCGCGCTGGCACATCAATTCCAGGGCGTAGCTCGCGGAACCGATCGAACGCATGCAGTGGTGGATGCGGCCAGGGCCGAGGCGCGCCTGCGCGATGGCGAAGCCGCCGCCCTCTTCGCCCAGCAGATTGCTCACGGGCACACGCGCATTCTCAAACAAAACCTCGCAGTGGCTCTCGTTGTCCATATAGCCCATCACCGGCAGGCTGCGCACAACGGTCACGCCGGAGGTGTCGCGCGGCACCAGGATCATGCTCTGCTGGCGATGGCGGTCAACTCCGTGGGGGTCAGTCTTACCCATGACGATAAAAATCGTACAGCGTGGGCGAGCCGCGCCAGAGATCCACCATTTGCGCCCATTGAGCACATACTCACCGCCCTCGCGCGTAATCGAGAGCTGGATATTCGTGGCGTCAGAGCTGGCCACCGCCGGCTCGGTCATGGCGAAAGCCGAGCGTATCTCGCCGTTGAGCAGCGGCTGTAACCACTGTTTTTTCTGTTCGGGCGTGCCAAACTGGGCCAGGATCTCCATATTGCCCGTGTCCGGCGCGGCGCAATTAAAAACCTCCGAGGACCAGCCCACGCGGCCCATCAACTCGGACAACGGCGCGTACTCCAGGTTGGTCAGGCCCGCGCCATACTCTTCGTCCGGCAAAAAAAGGTTCCAGAGTCCCTGCGCCTTCGCCTTCGCCTTGAGTTCGTCCACAATCTCGGCGTGATGGTGTGGGTTGCCGGAAGCCGCGATCTGGTCGCGATAGGTCTGCAAATTGGGATAGACAGAGCGATCCATAAAATCGCTGATCTGCTGATGGAGGGTCTTCACTTTCTCTGAGTAGGAAAAATCCACGGCGATACCTCCGTTGGTTGCTAAATACGCGTCAACGTCTTACGCGCTTAGTATACCACCGGCTTGTGAATGTAGCGACGCCGCCTGCCCGCGTCGCTACATTCACAAGCCGGGCTTAAGGATTTTTCCTGGGTGTATGATGTCCTGGCTCGTCGCGGAAGCTGATGCCGAAGCGATTCCAGGCGTTGATTGTGGCAATGGCCAGGGTCAGGTTGGTCAGTTCCTCTTCGGTGAAGTGCTCGCGGACCTGTTTGAAGACTTCGTCGGGCACGTGATCGATTGAGATCAGGGTGAGTTTCTCGGTCCAGAGCAGGGCCGCGCGCTCGCGCTCGGTGAAAAAAGGCGTGTCCTGCCATACCGGCAGAGCGTACAGGCGTTGCTCCGTTTCGCCGCCAGCGCGGGCGTCCAAAGAATGCATGTCCACGCAGTATGCGCAGCCATTTATCTGTGAGGCACGCAGGCGGACCAGTTCTTTGAGCGATGGCTCCAGGCCACAACTGGCCAGGTAAACCTTAAGTGCGTTCATCGCCTTCATGGCTCCAGGGGCCGCTTGTGCGTAATCCATTCGTGCTTCCATGTGTTATAGCTCACTTTCATAGGATTGGGTGTGATCAATTTCTCGACAAGAAGTATACCAGCCAGGGTTTATGCGTTCTCCGAACTCGCCGCCTGCGGCGGCTCGCTCAAAAAAAAGCGGTTGTTACGAGGACACCTCGTGCTCCGGCAGGGGACGGCGGTCCCCTGCACCCCTGCTTTTGACGAGAATGCATAAACCCTAGTATACCAGCAGAGTGGCCTTGTTAAAAGAGCCATTTATCGCTATAATAACAGGGCCATTTATCTGGCGAACACACTTTATTTCATTGCTCGCGAAAGGGAAAAGTGGCTTATGCCCAGGCGCACAACACCTATTAAGAAACCGAAGATTACCCTCGACCAGAACGCGCCCGCGCCGCTGTACAGGCAGCTATACGAACGCCTGCGGGCGGAAATTCTGGCGGGGCAGTTGGAGACGGGGACGCGGCTGCCTTCAACGCGGGCTCTGGCCAACGAACTGGGAATTTCGCGCAATACAACCGCCCTGGCTTACGAACAATTGCTGCTGGAAGGGTATATCAAGAGCAGGGTAGGAGATGGCACGCGAGTGGCACTCCTGCAAGCGGAGCACCCGCGCCAGGTCAGCGGCTCTCCACGAGGTCAGCAAAGCAGTAGAGGTACGGTTGTTCAGGAAATGCCACTTTCACTGCGCGGCCAGATGCTGCTCACCGCGCCTTTTCCAGGGGATTTGCACACTCCCCTGGTGGAGGCAGGCCCGTTCCGCGTGGGACAACCGGACATGGAACACTTTCCCTATGAGATCTGGGCCAGGCTGGTGGCGAGACATGCCCGCCACTCCCTCCAGAAAAGCTCGCGCTACCAGAACGCGGCGGGCTATTATCCCCTGCGCGAGGCCATTGCCGCGCACATCGGGATCACACGCGGCGTCTATTGTTCACCAGAACAGATTATGATTACATCCGGCTCGCAGGGCGCGCTGGACCTGATTGCGCGCACTCTGCTCGATCCAGGCGAACGAGCCTGGGTGGAAGATCCCGGCTACCAGGGCGCGCGGGGCGCGCTCCTGGCCGCGGGAGCAGAGCTGGTGCCGGTGCCGGTGGATCGCGAAGGAATCGAGGTTGAGACAGGACAAAAGCTTTGCCAGGAAGCTCGCGTGGCACTCGTTACGCCGTCGCACCAGTTTCCAACCGGAGTAACAATGAGCCTGAACCGCCGCCTGGCGCTGCTGGAATGGGCCAGAGAGGCGCGGGCGTGGATTGTAGAAGACGATTATGACAGCGAATATCGCTTTAGCGGACGCCCGCTGGAGGCTCTACAAGGACTGGATAGCGCGCGGCGCGTGCTGTATATCGGCACGTTCAGCAAAGTGCTCTTTCCCGCCTTACGCCTGGGCTATCTTGTCGCGCCCCCCGAACTGCTCCCAGGCCTGACCGCCGCGCGCCATTTTATCGATGTCCACCCACCCA
This sequence comes from Ktedonobacteraceae bacterium, assembly GCA_036384215.1. Taxonomy (GTDB): domain Bacteria; phylum Chloroflexota; class Ktedonobacteria; order Ktedonobacterales; family Ktedonobacteraceae; genus Paraktedonobacter. The sequence goes on from DASVMX010000655.1 coordinate 14,229, forward strand.
TTCTGGAGCAGATGGCCCTGGCGGATTTTATGAGCGAGGGCTATTTTACACGCCATCTGCGGCGTATGCGCCAGCTCTACCTGGAACGTCGCGATGCTTTGATCGACGCGCTCAAACGCGAACTGAAAGATATACTGGATGTCACTATACCAGAGGCGGGCATCCACCTCGCAGCCTGGCTGCCATCCGGCATAAGCGGACAAGAAGCTGCGCGCCTGGTCGCCACCCATGATTTACCTGTTCAGGCCATTTCATCTGCAGGTAGCAGCTCGCGCGCCGGGCTGCTGCTCGGTTATGCCTGCGCTTCCCCGGCAGAATTGCGCGCTGGAGTTTCTACGCTGGCGCAAGCGCTAAAGCCCCTCTTTCCCACTCCACCCCAAAAAGTATAAAGGATGCTTTGCGATTTTTGTATGATTTTCAGGATAATTTTGC
>DASVMX010000656.1:0-9206 GCA_036384215.1 Ktedonobacteraceae bacterium
GAAACAGGCGGGCGCGCGATGCATCACGAGTGGGCGCTGCCAGACCTGGTAATCATCGATGGTGGTAGAGGTCACCTGAGCGCTGCCCTGGAAGTCATGCAAGAGCTCAGATTGGATATCCCCACCATCGGCGTCGCCAAAGAGGAAGGCTCGCACAGCAAGCTGACCACCGCCGAGGAAATCTATATTCCCGGCTCAAGCGAGCCGATTATCCTGCCGCGCACTTCTCAGGGACTCTACCTGCTCCAGCGCATCCGCGACGAAGCGCATCGCTTTGGCATTACCTATCACCGCAAACTGCGCTCCGAGAAAACCTTCAAATCCGTTCTGGATGAGATTCCCGGCATTGGTCCCAGGCGCAAAAAAGCGCTGATGCTGCACTTCGGCTCGGTCAAAGCCATCAGCGCCGCCAGCGTCGATGAGATGGCCGCCTTAGACGGCATGACGCGCGATGCCGCAGAGAAGGTTAAAGAATATATCTCGAAAGTGGAATAGAGCTAATGGTTGCCAGTGTTTTCACCGATGACCAGAAAAATTACTGTCACCTTGACAGGAGAAAAGAACTTCCGTTGTAACTATTCAGGGCTCCTCGCCGCCGCGGGCGGCTCGCCTATGAGTATAGTGTGTTTTTAGCGCGGACTGCGTCCGCGCTAAAAACACTCTATAGAAAACCCTCGCAAAGCGCCACGGGCGCTGAGCAGTCGTCTCGGCAAAGTACCTGAATTAAGAAGGGTTTAGCAGTCCCGGTATCAGATTGACAACACGGCCATGGCGCGCTACTATAAAGGGAAAGAGCGCGAACACACGCGCGATCAGAAGACCGGCAAACTACTATCATGTGAGGATAAGTGCTCCTATGCCAACCTATGAATATCAATGTAAGAGTTGCGATCACCGTTTTGAAGTCGCGCAGAAGATGAGCGCCGAGCCGCTCACAGTCTGCCCGGAATGCAATGGCACCCTCCGCCGCGTGCTCTTCCCAGCAGGTATCGTCTTCAAAGGCTCCGGCTTCTACAAGACCGATCACGGCAGCGGCGCGGTCGTCAATAACAATAACCACGACCCCAGCGAGCCCAAAGAGAATAAAGAGGGCACCGCGCACAAAGAGGGCAGCAGCGAAAAGCCCGCCGCCAGCAGCGAAAAGCCCGCCGCCAGTGGCGATAAGGCGGCAGCCACCGTGGACTAACAGGAAAGAGAGCAACTTGCATGGCTGAATCCACTTTCGCCGTGATCCAGAGGCGCCAGATCGAAATTACCATCGGCGAGCTCCTGCTCACCTCGGATTACTATATGCGTCAGAGCATTGCCGAGCGTCTGCGCCACCTGGTCGCTCACGCAGACCCCAGCATGGACCTCACCCAACTGAGCGAGTCCGCGCGCGAGGAACTGGCGGAACTGGGCATTTTATCCCCGCAGGATAGGTAAGCAACGAGCAAGCAGACGAACGCGCCGAACCGACATTGCCGGTTCGGCGCGTTCGTCTGCTTGCTCGTTGCTTACCTATTCAGCGGGCAACCAGGCATGCCATACAGGCGCGCGAAAAAAGCCAGAAAACTACCCAAAATTCCTACCTTTGCACTCAACCTTGGATAAAAGACCGTCAGGGAAGGTATAGTTTGAGTACCCATAGAAAAAATTGCAGGAAGAAGTCAGGTAATCGAGGGAATGCAACTACAAAACAAGGATGTGCGGGAAGACGTGATTAGCAACCTCCAGGACCAGGTTAACGAGTTGACCGCTGCCAAGCTGCTGCTTGAGGAAGAAGTTGAGCAGCTCAAGGCTGAGCTGGCGCAGAAAGAACGTTTTGCCGCAATGATCGCACACGAGCTGAGAAGCCCGTTAACACCGATCATCAATTACGCCCAGATTATTGCACGCCCAAATCAGCGCCGCGAAACTATCGAGCGCGGCAGCCAGATTATTGTCAGCCAGTCCTGGCGCCTGGCGCGGCTGGCCAAAGACATGCTGGATGTGTCCCGGCTCTCTTCGGGTCAGTTCACCCTGAAATGTCAATCGTGCAATCTGGTCAAGATCGTGAAGGACCTGGTCGAACAGGTCAAACCGGTCGCGCCTTTCCACACGTTTAAACTGGAGCTGCCTTCTGAAACGCTCACAGGAAACTGGGACCATGATCGCCTGCAGCAGGCCATCGGCAATCTTGTGGATAACGCCATTAAGTATTCCGACGACGAGACCACTATCACGCTCAAAATCTGGAGCGACACGGAAAAAGCCCATGTCAGCGTTCACAACATGGGCGCGAGCATTCCTAAATCGCAGATCGATCAACTCTTCCGCCCGTTCTCGCGTCTGAAAACGCCGGTTCCCCAGGATGGCACCGGGCTGGGACTCTTCATCACGAAATCCATCGTCGAGGCCCACAGCGGCGAACTGCGCCTGGAAGAACTGCCCGAAGGACTGGGTACAACCTTCACCTTCGACCTTCCACTCTGATTTGCCAAAAAGCATGATCGGGTTGGATGAGCATTCCGCGCTCATCCAACCCGATCATGCTTTTTGGCAAATCAGTAATGATTACGCGCGCTGCTGGCGAATCGGCGTAAAGAAGCCCGCCGCGGAGATGAGCGCGCCGCCAACGCCGATGATGCCGAGCACTATTGCTGCCCCGCTGTGACCGGCCAGTGCGGTAAAGAGCGCGGCCCCAAGCGGCGCGGGCGAGGATGTCAGGGTCCAGAAAGCCGAGGTGACGCGGCCCAGCAGATAATCAGGCGTAATCTGCTGGCGCAGCGAGATTGAGCAGATGGCGGTCAGGGTTGAGGTAAAGGTGAAAACCGTTGCTAGCAGACCGATCAGCAATAAATTCACCGACACGCCAATCAGGGAGAGCGAGCTAAATTCGAGGATCGTACCAGCCAACCAGCACACGGCAAAGCCCAGGTTGCGGCGCAAACGTGGCGTCAGTACACCCGCGACCACCCCGCCAATGCTGGCCAGGCCAAAGACCAGGCCGACAACGCTATCGCTCTGACCCAGATCATGCTTGATGTAGAAGATAAAGATATCCAGCGCCCCCGCGGAGAGCAATCCATTCAAAAAGAGCAGGACAGTCAGTGAGCGCAGCACCGGCTGCTGCCAGAGAAAGTGTAAGCCTGCCAGAAACTCCTGCTTGAGCCCACCGCGCGCCCGCGTTTCACTCTCAGGCAGAGGTGTATCCGCGCGCAGCAAATCTTGCGGTGCAATCTGAGCTACCGGGCGCAGGCGAATCAGCAGAATGGAGACGGCGGAAGCGGCGAACGAGAGCGAGTCAACTATAATAGCCACGCTTGGACCGAAGGCGCCAGAGATCAGGCCGGCCAGGATCGGGCCGAGAATAAAGGCGATGGCCTGTGCGCCCTGCAAGCGGCTATTAGCATCGCTAAGTTGGTCGGGATCAACCAGGTTGGAGATCGCGGTAATGTACGTCACCTGGAAGACCATACCCAGGGCGGAGCCAAGCGCCACCACGGCAAAGATCAGCCAGAGCTGCGGACCCGCAAGCCACCAGCCGAGCGGAATGGAGAAATAGAGCAGCGTGCGCCCCACATCGCAGAAAATCATCACGCGGCGCCGGTCCAGGCGGTCGGCCAGCCAGCCGGCAAACGGTCCCATCACCACCTGGGACAGACCGAACACCGCTGTCACCAGTCCCATCAGCGCCACCGAACCCGTCGCCTGGAGCACCAGCAGCGGAATCGCAATCGCCGCGAACGCGTCTCCCAGCACCGAAAGCGTCTGACCGGCCCAGAACACATTAAAATTCCGGTTACGCCACAACCGCGCGCCCGGCGCAGCCACGCGCGTAACACCCGTTGGAGCAGCGAGCAGAGCGCTCTGCCCCTCTTTGAGCAACGCCCCAAACCGCGGGACAGCCGCTGACCGCTCCGAAACAGCCTCAGAAGAAGAATCCTGCATGATGACTTTCCAGCTAAATGTTGCCTGACAGGCACATAGAACCCTTGTAAGGTACCATTCAGCTTTTTTGAACGCTAAGAAAACGGTAAAGCACAATGGAAACAAAAGCGGAAGTAAGCGGGACTACGAGCGCCACACTATCCACACGTGATCCCTGGTTCTTGTTCGCCGAGGAGGTTGCCGCCTGCTCCGGGATTTCCGGTAGGGCTATTGTAGGGGTTTCTTGAAGGATTTGCAAGGGCACCTTGGCCGACCTGTAGAAATCTACAGGCGCAGCCCGACAGAATGGCCTGGAGAAAAAACCGGCGAAACGAACGGCGCGGCGCGCGCGGAGAGCGGGTATACTTACCAACGTGCAGAGGAATCTACAGGCATAGCCCGGCGGTCCGGCCATCTGATTGTGGAACCCGGAGCGGCCAGGCCGTGTGAAGGGCGCGCTCGCTTTATCATCTGCGTGCGAGGCGGAAGACCAGGGCGCGTCCTTCACCACCGGCGCCGGATGCGGCGGTGGTGGCTATGCCAGGTAGAGCCCGAAACCCAGTAAACAAGACTCCACAATTCGCCTGCGAGGCGTATTTTGGAACAGTGAGCACAATCTTGATCTGATGGCGAAGACGCCAGCGAAAGGAGGAATATATGGCACAATGGGCATATAAAGTAGCGTATATTGATTATCGAGGGCGCATTTCCTGCGAGGGTCTGGAGACCCTGCGCGCGGACAACGAGCGCAGAAGCACTTTCGCGCGGCGTTATATGAATACACTGGGCAAAGAAGGTTGGGAACTGGTGGGTATTCAGCCGCTGACAGGCAATTCCGCGTACTACGCGTTCAAGCGCCCCGCTCAGGAGGGCGATTTCGTCGAGGAGAATCCACCGGCCAGCTCCGCCCCACAGGGACAGCCCACCGGCGGACCAACCGTCGAAAACGCCTGATTTTCAGATATCCCCATTACGAGTCAATGTGAAGATGGCTCAGAAAAACGCTTTCAGCGTTTTTCTGAGCCATCTTCACATTGACTCGTAATGGGGATATCTGAAAACTCGCATATGCGTGAGCGCCGCTGGCGCGAGTTCGCAAATATTTCAGAGAACTGATATAATGAGCCTGTATGAAACACCTCACGAGGTAACACGCCCTCTGCCGGAGGGCAGGCGAAAACACCATTGTCGATCATTGTGGATCAGCATCATCCAATGAAGAATGAGGAGCATCACTATGGCAACTGCAACCCCTTCCCACTCAACTGAACTGGGGCAGGTTTATCACAATTTCATTGGGGGCGAGTGGAAGAGCGCCCGCAACGGCGAGACGTTTGTTAGCACCAACCCCGCACGCACATCGGAAATTATCGGACATTATCAGAAGTCGAGCTCGGCTGACCTGGAGGACGCGGTTGAGGCCGCGGTAAAGGCTCAACCCGGCTGGGAGGCTACGCCTGCCCCGGCTCGCGGCGAGGTTCTGTATCGCGCAGCGCAGCTTCTGGAGCAGCGCCAGGAGGAACTGGCGCAGTTGATGACGCGCGAGATGGGCAAGGTTCTCAAAGAGACGCGAGGCGATGTTCAGATTGCAATCGACGTGGCGAAGTTTATGGCGGGCGAGGGCAAGCGCGCCGAAGGTGAAACGGTCCCTTCGGCTATGCTCGATAAGCTGTGCCTGACCCTGCGCCATGCCATTGGGATTGTGGGGATTATCACCCCCTGGAACTTCCCGATTGCAATTCCGGCATGGAAGAGCTTCCCGGCGCTGATGGCAGGCAACGCGGTTGTGCTCAAACCAGCCAGCGATACGCCTCTGCTGGCGCTCAAGCTGGCCGAGGTTCTACAGGAGGCGGGACTGCCCGCGGGCGTATTTAACGTGATTACCGGACCCGGCGGCACGCTAGGCGATGCCCTGGCCAGCCACAAACGGATCAATATGATCTCCCTGACCGGCTCAACCGAGGTTGGACGCCACGTGGCGGAGATCTGCGGGCGCGACCTGCGCCGCTGTTCGCTGGAACTGGGCGGCAAAAACGCCGTGGTGGTGCTCGATGATGGTGACCTCGACCTGGCCGCGGAAAGCGTGACCTGGGCGGCCTTTGGCACCACCGGCCAACGCTGCACCGCCACCAGCCGCGTGATTGTCCAGCGCGGCGCACTCAAGGGTTTCACCGAGCGCCTGGCAGCCGCGGCTGAAAAGCTGCGCATCGGCGACGGGCTGAATCCTGCCACCGAGATGGGACCGCTGGTCAACATGGGCCGCGTCAAAGCCGTCCACGACTATACCCAGATCGGCCAGCGCGAGGGCGCGAAGCTGGTTAGCGGCGGCTCTCCCCTGACCGAGGGCGAGTACAGCGAGGGCGCCTTCTACCGCCCGACTATATTCACCGAGGCCACGCCCGAAATGCGCATCGCCCGCGAGGAGGTCTTCGGTCCCTTCGTCTCAATTGTCCCCGTGGACAGCTATGAAGAGGCCATACGAGTCGTCAACTCGACCGAATACGGGCTCTCCACCGCCGTCTTCACTGAAAACAGCCGCCTGACCTTCCGCGCTATGCGCGACATCCAGTCCGGGCTGGTCTACTTCAACTCCGGCACCACCGGCTCTGAAATTCACCTGCCATTCGGCGGCATGAAGGCCAGCGGCAACGGCCACCGCGAACTGGGAGGCATCGCCGTCGACGAATTTAGCGAAAACAAGACAATCTACGTCTGCTATCCTCCCCGGCGGCAAGCGATCTGACGATTGCTTTTCATACTATGCTGGTGAAAACGGGCCTGGCGAAAAATTGAAAATTTTTCGCCAGGCCCGTTTTCACCAGCATAGTATGAAAAGCAATCGTCAGATTAGAAGCGCGGTTGGCGCGAGGCATCGGGTTGGGGCAGACCGAACTGGATAAACATAGCCTCCCAGACTTCTTGATTTTCAAGGCGCTCACTGAGGGAGACGATACGCGCGTTAATTGAGTCGAAAATACCGGAGAGAATGCGCTGGAGAGTAATCGCACCCTCTTCATAGAAGTCGCGCGTTTTCTGGATTTCGCCGCGCATGACTTCGTGGCAGAGCGAGGTGAAATTTTCAACGTCGATGGCGTTGCGCTCGATGATAAAGCGGTAGTTACCCATGTAGCGCAGGTTATTGCGGGTGAGCAGTGCTTCGAGAGTGTGGGGATCGAGTTCGGTGCTATTGGCCTTGCAGGCCTCGGCCAGAGCTTCCATGGTCCAGTTGACAAATTCGGCCAGGGCCGGAAGCTGGTCCATGGGGGTTGTCTTGCGGTTCCAGTGCTGTTCCATGCGGCTGATCAGGTTGAGTAATTCAAAGTGCTCCATACGCAGCATTTCAGCTGGTTCGGGCAGGCGCACACCTCCGCGGTCCTGGCCATTGCGAGGTGGCAGCACGTTGACCAGGCGAATCTGCGCCAGTTGAGCGAGGTCGCGCGCGACCTCCAGTTCGGGCCGACGAATACCGCTGGCGATTTTACGGATCGAGCGATAGCGGTTGACGCCGCCCAGCAGTTCGAGCGTGCGCGCGTCAAAGCTCATCGCGTAGGGGATGGCTGGAGCCATCTGCAAGTTAGTCTGCATCCCCATGGGCAACATGTGCTGGAGTCGCTCCCACTCGTCGGAGTAGCGCACCATCTCCATGGTCACGCGCATCACATCCAACCCCAGCGACTCCTCGCCGTAGGGCAGAATATGCTTGCTATCAGGGATGGCAGCAAATTCGTAGCTGCCGTCCTTCCACAGGCCGATATCGCGAATGGTCCACAGCGCCTTGGTGCGCAGCGCCTCGCGCAATTGAGCCTCGCTAATCACCCGCATCTCGATCAGCCGCTCTCCAATGCGCTTGCCAAAAGCATCCTGTAACTGGCGCTGAAAAGCCGCTTCGATCTGTGGCGCGCTGGCCATCCCTAACTGCTGGAGCACATCGCCCAGCGTCAAAGCGCCCGCGTCCAGTTCAGAGCAGCCAGCCATTTTGCCGTCTTTGAAGTAGACAATGCCGATGCGATCATTCGCCTGTTTCAGGTGAATCGCCCCGCTCATACTCTCCATCTCCATCATCTGCAAAATCTCCACCAGACCAAATTCTCTGAGCGAGCCCTGCAGTCTCGTATTGATCATCATGCGTTGTCCTTTATGCAAAACCGCAAATAAATGCCTGTTTCGGATAGTCTTACCGTGAAAAAATGCGCAGTAGTCCCAACTTTGTCCACCATTATAACAGGTACCATTTTATTTCAGCAAGTGTCTCAGCTAACTCGCAAGGCTATTTACTTCTTCGCTCAAGGCTCCGCCCCGCCCCCCCTTTTTTGTTCAGGTATTTTTCGAGCAGGGGGTGCTTCGCACCCCCTGCTCGAAAAACACCTTTTAAATCTTTGGGGTGGGGTCTGGCTTTGATGAGGTGCGAGAAGTAAATAGCCCTGGCTAATCTCGGCATCCACTTCTTTCTACAAAAGTTTTGAAACCCACTTTTATACAAATAGCAAGGGAAAGCAGGCTTCAGCGACTTGCGCTTTCACTGCGCTTTGAACGACATATGTGGCTGGCTGTGGAAATCCTCGGGGTCCACAAAGAGCTGGACATAACCGCAAGCGGTACACACCAGGGGTCTGGCCGACGATCCGCTCAGCGTGTGTTTTTCAGAAACAATTGAGACAAATCCATACCCTGTCGTTTCACTCCAGACTCGATAGGCCGGTTCCGCCCCACACACAGGGCAAGGCTCCTCCGGCCTGGTGGGCTGTGATTCCATAAGGCTCCCTCTTCACATTTTGATAGGCTGCTAACCTATTCTCATGAACGCACAGATTAGCGGCATATCAAAATGAAGAGCATACACTGAAAGGAGGAACGATTTTGTCCTCCTTTCAGTGCATTCTGAGAACAGATGAAACAGTGAAGCACGAATGAAGAGGAGAAAACCATGACCATGCAAATGAAACTCGAACTGGCTATCGTACCTGTCACAGACGTTGATCGCGCAAAAGCTTTTTATGCCGAGAAGATCGGCTTTCACGCAGACCATGACCACCAGGTCAACGAGAATCTGCGTTTTGTTCAATTAACCCCTCCTGGTTCGGCCTGCTCCATCGCATTCGGTGTGGGCCTGACCAGAATGCAGCCTGGATCACTCGAAGGTGGTCTCCTGGTGGTTGAAGATGTGAGAGCTGTCCAGGAAGAACTGGTAAAACGAGGCGTGGATATCAGCGAGATTGATGTGCAGCCCTGGGGAGATTTCGCTCACTGGAGCGATCCTGATGGCAATCGCTGGTCCTTTCAGCAACTTCCCAGACGTGCCTAGCCATCGTGTGGCG
>DASVMX010000657.1:0-3260 GCA_036384215.1 Ktedonobacteraceae bacterium
CTATTTGCGCAAATAATCGTCCAGGATGAGGAGATAGTCCTGGTCCATACGCTGGCGCAGTTCGCTTTCGTTCAGCCAGCAGGGGCGGCCTTCGATGTTGTCGCGCAGTTCGCCGCCGATGACTTCCGCTATATAGACGAAACAGATGTTGCTCATTTTTGTCAGTTTGCTGCTAGGGCGAGGGTAGAAGTTGAGGAATTCGCGAGCGCGCAGTTGCAGGCCGGTCTCTTCGCGGCCCTCGCGCTCGGCGGTCTGGGGAGGTTGCTCATACCATGTCATAAAGCCGCCAGGGAAGACGACGCGCTCACGCGGCAGTTTCACGACGAGAAACAGCCCATCTTTTTCAACCAGCGCGCACGCACTTCCCAATGGCGGCAACTTTCCCCCGGTAATTTTATTTAAGACGTTAAAGAAGACGCTTACACAGACCTTGAGCCAATCATACAGCATACAGGCGAATTATTTTTCTAGCCAGACTTGCTTATCTTCTGGCGACATTGTGCTTTTCTCCAGTGCTTCGGTGAAGCTCTGTTTGGGCTGGCGCGTCTGCTTGGCCGCCTCGGCGGTCTGGCGACGATTCAGGGTAAAGGCCGGCTGGCTCTGATTGAGCATAGCGCCGAATTGCTCGCTCGTTACCTGGAAGAACGAGGCCAGGCGCTGGACCTGGCGATCACCCAGGCTGCTCAACTCGATCAGGCCGTCCTCGAATTTTTTCCAGACATCGATGCCCAGGCGCAGGCCGCGCGCGGTCTCGGCCAGGGCCAGTCCGCGCAGGCCGCGCAGTTCGCGCAGGCTGGCCGCCGGAGCTGCCGCGACTACCGGCTGCGGAGCGAAGACGCGCTGGAGCGCGCTCCGGGTGGCGCGGCGGGCCAGCGGCAGAATTTCGGGTTCCGCGCCAGCGGGACTGGTAACATGATAGGCCGCGATAAAATCGATCAGGGTATCCTGGAGATCGGGATGGTCGTGAAGGAGAGCGAGCTTGGCCCGCGTATCCCCTGCCTCCTCCGCGGCCAACCAGGCCAGTTTGATGCGGTATAATTCAGTCTTGTTCATACTCGTCTCCTCGTTCGCTTCTATTGGATCTGGGCAGCGGGAAAGTAGGCCGCCTGCTCGCGTGCCAGGCACTCTCGCAAGTAAGTGCGAGCCTTCTCATAGCGCAGGCGGATCGTGCGTTCGGTGCGCGCGCAGACGGCTGCGATATCGTCCCACTTCATGCCCTCGATGGCGCGCAAAACCACGATTTTACGGTCCAGAGGATCGGCCAGGAATGTCAGAATGCGCTGGCTCTCCTCGTTGGCGTGCAGGTGCTCGTATTGATCGAGCGGATCAGCCACATCCGCGCTGGGCGGTGCTTCGCTATCGAGCGGAGTGGCCTGTAGTGGCTCCATCAGAGCGCGCGGAATGTGATGGGGGCGCCCGGTAGGACGGCCCTCTTCATCGCGCTGATACCTCAACCCCTCCTGGCGTAAAATACGATTGAACTCATCCACACAAAGGCAGCGCACATAATGAATAAAATTCTGTGTGATAAACACCTCGCTCGGATCGATTGCCTCGCGCAGCAAGTGCTCGCTCATATTCGCGATCACCTCCTCGCGCAAGTCCGGGCGATGGCGCAGTCCCCAGCTATGGCGCTGAAACTCCGGTGTGCAGCGTCCCAGCAAAACCTCGCCCAACATCTGGCTTGCCTCCATGTCCCCTTGAGCATAGTAAGCGCGGATCGCCAGAACAATTTCAATCTCACCAATCTGATAGCGCCCCTCGGGCGTTCTCAGGCCCAAACGAGCCTTTAAAGTGGGGTCACGCGGGTCTATCATAGTTCTCCCCCAATTTACAAGCACAGTAGCCGTGCTCAGATTTTTATTTCTCTCTGATAAGAGTCTATTCTTTGCGTCGAGTCCCAAACCGGAAATCTCTGATCTCTTTTTCTGACCATAGCATAACAGAAATCGAACTCGATGAGAAGAAGCCCCAATTTTTTGAGTACGACTCAGGTTGTTGCAAACGGGGCTGCCTCGGCGGCAGCGTCAGAGGCACGACTCCAAGACCATTCAAAGAAGAACAGCGACCGGGGCAAGCCGATGGCAAGCATCGGCTAAACGCGCGGGAAGAAGCGAGGCCAGCTCGCTTGCTTCCCACCTGCAGGCGCCTTGTCGGGGCATCAGCAAGGCCAGCTTGCTGATGGCCGCCGGGAGAGGCGATGCTCGCCATCGGCTTGCCCCCGCCGCCTTATTTGAAAGGGATTGGAGCGGAGCCTCTGACACACACGCATAGCAGCACTGGATCAGCGCATCCGGTGTAATCCCAACCATAGAGTTTGACATTCCTGGGGTTTCTATGCTGAACTATAGGGGATCGTCTTTCTTCTATCTCAGCAACGAAAAGGAGCAAGAGTATGATAACTGGCATCGGTCACGTGGCCTTTGTGATCAGTGATCTGGGACGCTCACTGGATTTTTATTGTAACAAGCTAGGGCTGCGCCAGGCGTTTACCCTCGACCGCGAGGGCGCGCCTTCGCCGTGGATTGTCTATTTGCAGATTGCACCCGGCCATTTTCTGGAGCTTTTCCCTGGTGGCTCGGGTGAGAATGAGCCTCGTCCGATTGGCTACAACCATTTCTGCCTGCTCGTCGATGATCTGCCCGCGACCCTTAAAGAACTGGAGGCTCGCGGCATCCCTGTATCCGGTAAGCCTGAGCTGGGTCTGGACAACAACTGGCAATACTGGCTGAAAGATCCCGATGGCAATTCCATCGAGCTAATGCAGATCACCAGCGATTCTCCCCATTTCGCGGCAGACGCGGGGTGGTCCACGAAATAAGGGTGATAATCGAACTGACAGTGCCCCTCCAGTGTTTCAAGTGAAACACTGGAGGGGCACTGTCAGTTCGATTATCACCTCTGCCCTTCGAGAAATGAATTGGCGTCAAAATCATCTCCCTGTGAGCTAAAAAGAGGAATGTTTCACGTGAAACATTCCTCTGACCTGGACATACGTTTATGCAAGGATGTCGAATGAGCCTTCTTTGATAGCACGCGCCAGGGCGGCAATGTCAGGGGCTATGGTGCGGCCCTGTTCGAGTTTGGGCACGAGGGCACGCACAATGGCGAAGGCCTGATGTACGCCGATGCCGGGCTTGAGCGGCAGACGGAAGTCAAGCATCTGGGCTGCGCACATGAATTCGATGGCAACAATCTGGGTGGCTTGCTCCAGGATACGCAGCATTTTGTGGGCGCTGGTAGCCCCCATACTGTTGAAG
>DASVMX010000658.1:0-1877 GCA_036384215.1 Ktedonobacteraceae bacterium
CCGGAGCGCGAGGTGTCCTCGCAAAAACCTTTTTTCTTTCATTTTGCGCCGCCTGCGGCGGCGCAAAATGAAAACGAACAGAATAGTACTAACCCGATATGAATCATCGCCAATGTTCGAGCGGCAGGAACTGCCGCTCGAACATTGGCGATGATTCATATCCATCACAATGGCTGACAGGCAGAGGAATAATCTCCGCTGCTCTCATCGTTGCAATAAATAGGTAAGCGCCAATTCATAACCGCCAGTCATCAGATCACGGTTTTTTTGTGCCTTCTGCGCGCCAGTTTCGCAGGCCTGCGCGCTATTTCTTGAAGACCTCGGAGATGGGAGAAGCCATGCAGTTCAAAATAAACCCGAAAGTAAGCGTGTGCGTTGTCTTTGTGTCCGCCATGTTTATGAGTATTATGGATACCACGGTGGTCAATGTGGCACTACCCTCGCTCGCGACTCAGTTCCGGGTCGCAAGTACGTCAATTGACGCGGTTGTAGTGGGCTATATGATTAGCCTGGCGGTGATTATCCCCGCCTCTGGCTGGTTGGGCGACAGGTTGGGCACGAAGGTGGTTTTTCTGCTGGCTCTGACGCTGTTTACACTGGCCTCGGCGCTGTGCGGGCTGGCGCAGAATCTGCCGATGCTGGTAGCCTTCCGACTTTTGCAGGGCGTTGGCGGCGGCGCGATGACCCCCGTAGGGCTGACGATGCTCTATCGCACGTTCCCGCCGGCTGAACGCGTGGGGGTCTCGCGCATTCTCAATATTCCAACGGTGATTGCTCCAGCGAGCGGACCTGTGATCGGGGGTTTGCTGGTACAGCAGTTGTCGTGGCGCTGGGTATTTTATGTTAACGTACCTCTGGGGATCGCAGCTCTGCTCTTTGGCATCTTCTTTCTGCCAGGCGTGCGCCCGGAGAAAAGCGCCGGGCGCTTCGATCCGCTGGGATTTGTGCTGGCGGGTAGCGGGCTGGGACTGCTGATGTACGCGTTGAGCGAGGGACCAGCGTATGGCTGGGGCGCGCCCGCTGTCTATCTAAGCGCGCTGGCGGGACTGCTCCTGCTGGCTGGTTTTGTGGCAACGGAACTGCGCGTGAAAGAGCCGATGCTGGACCTGCGCCTTTTTAGCAATCACCTGTTTCGCACCTGTAACACGGTAACAATGCTCTCCAGCGCGGCCTTCCTGGGCGTACTGTTCGTCGCCCCGCTGTTCTTGCAGGAGGCTCGCGGAGCCTCGCCGCTGGTTTCAGGCCTGACGACCTTCCCGGAGGCCATTGGCGTGGTAGTCTCAGCGCAGATTGTCTCGCGCATCTACCCCAGAATTGGCCCGCGCAGACTGACCGCCATCGGGCTGACCGGGGTGGCCGTGGTGATGGCTCTGCTGGCCCTGGTTGGCCTTGATACCGAACTGTGGTGGATGCGCGCCCTGATCTTCCTGGTTGGCGCTGGCATGGCCTTCGGGTTTACCTCGCTCCAGGCGGCAGGCTTCGCAACAATCTCGCCAGCCGCGACCGGGCGCGCGTCATCGCTGAATAGCGCTCAACGCCAGATTGGCTCCGCGCTGGGCGTGGCCATCTTGAGCACCGTCATCAGCATCGTTGGCCCCGTTACCCTGAGCGCGCACGGAAGCATCCAGCCCAATCTGATTGCCTATCACGCGGCCTTCATCTGCGCGGCAGCGCTCGCCCTGTCTTCCGCCGCCGTGGCCCTCTTCATCCGCGACCATGACGCCGCCTCAACCATGAAGCCCCGCGCCCAGGTTGAGCACGCCGCCCAGCCAGAAATTCTGGTCGAAGCCTAAGTATGAGTCATCCCTGATTTTGCAAAATCAGGACAAAACGCGTTTTCCCCCCGCCCCAGGAAAAACAAGGGGTTTTGTGAGCGG
>DASVMX010000659.1:0-7915 GCA_036384215.1 Ktedonobacteraceae bacterium
TGGTGGTTTTACGGGGCAGGACGCGCTGCATGAGGAAATTAGCCAGACGGTAGCTCCAGCCGGGTATAATGGTTGGACCGTGGCCGAGGGCTGCCAGGGCGGAACTGGCGACGGCCTGGGGTGTGAGCGCGGACATGGAGCCTTTGGGCGCGCTGGCCAGGTAGCCGGGTGTGCTGACGGCTGGCGGGCAGCAGGTCAACACGTCGACGCCCCGCGCGCGCAGTTCATCCCACAGCCCTTCGGCCAGCAGACGGTTGTAGGCCTTGGTGGCGGTGTAATTGACCAGCAGGGCCGAGCCTTGTGCGCCTCCCAGCGAGGACATCAGGAGAATGCCGCCGCGCCCGCGTTTGAGCATGGGCTGGCCCAGCAGGTAGGCCAGGGTCATGGGCGCGCGACAGTTGATGTCCAGCTCCCTCAGATGGTCATCCAGCGCAGTCTCAAAGTAGGGGCCAATCTTCGAGAGAGCCGCGTTATAGACCAGCAAGCCAATCTCCAGATCGTCCGTGGTCTCGCTCACCGCCGCGGCCAGGTCAGCGCGCGCAAGGTCCAGCGCCAGCACACGCACCTCGACGGCATACTCGCGGCGTAACTGCGCGCTGACCTCTTCCAGCGCCTCGGCCCGGCGCGCGATCAGAACAAGGTTGAGACCCCTGGCCGCCAGTTGCGCGGCAAACTCGGCTCCAAGACCCTCGGAAGCGCCCGCGACCAGCGCCCACGGCCCGTAACGAACACGAAAATCTTCTAACTTCACACGCGCCATCACGCGCCTCCTACGCTCTCAACAGGCCCGTCCAGCTCCGGCTGCGCCTGCTCCCGCGCGGAAACAGCGCTCGTAAACGGATGCTGGTAGCGCCACATACGATAGAGAATAAAGATCGGGAAAAGCAGCCAGGGCAGGTTCTCCAGCGCAACCACTGGAAAATTGGGCGACGCGTGCACGCCTGCGTACTCATCCCCAAGAATGATGATCACATTTGTCAGCATGACTGAACTGTAGATAATACTGGGAATGCGAATCCACTCTTTGCCCCTGGCATAGGCAAAAATCGCCACAACGTAAAAGGGTCCAAAGAACAGCGCGTCAATCCAGATCGTCATCTTCCACCAGGCCGGACGGGCCATCAGCAGCGGATCAAATCTGTTGCCCCAGCTATGCATCATATCCACCGCCGGCGCGGGCGGCCAGATGGGATACGTAAAATGGGCCGTATTGGGAATAACCAGTTGCTCCAGATCGACGAAATACGTAATAAACAGAACATTGACCAGAAAGAAGATCAGAATCACGATATCTCCCGGCCTCCTGGAGAGGGGGATCACTTGCCTCATGCAAACTCTCCTTCTTTAGTATGCTTTTTTACGCCACTGTGAGCGTATTCACACCTCACAGTGCTACATACCACGCATAACTGCGCAATAATGGCTGACAAACCCATGAATGTCCCGCGACTGGCCATTCTCGGAGCTGAGAAAAGGTACTTATTTCACAGGACCGAAAGCAATCCACAGAAATAGTGTGCCTATTCCACAGGACTGAGAATAACTAACGGAATTTCGCGAGCCACGTGGCGCTGATAGCGCTCAAATTCGCGATACCTGGCAGTGATAGCGGGCCAGAGTTTGGCGCGCTCCTCGGGACTGGCCAGGCGAGCCACGACTGTGAACTCTTTGCGTCCGGCGCGCACTTTCGCCTGGGGATGCGCCTGGAGGTTCAGCCACCAGAGCGGGGGCGTTGGTTCGCCCCAGTTTGAACCTATGAGAATAAAATCCTCGCCTCCAGGAATGTAAAAAATCGGAATCACGCGCTCCTGCCCGCTCTTGCGACCAATCGTGGTCAGCAGCAAAAACGAGCGCGTCGGTATCCTGCTGCCAAGCAGGCCACCCGAAGCGCGATAAAGCGCGATGTGCGCGCGCATAAACGCCCTTCGCAAGGCCCTCTTAAAGGTGGGACGCTGAGCCATTTCTTTTCCTGCCATATACAAGATTTTCCTGACTGTATGAAGCCTGTCACATCCTCTGTGTGAACTTCCCCAACCGGCGTGGGATTTGTCACATGCTCTTTGGGACAGCGGTATCTAACGCAAAACACATCCAATGCAAGACGATAGCGAGCATCGTCTTGCCCTTCACCACAGACCTTACCCATCGTACCAGATCTTGCCCCTAGCGCTGGATGACGCTTTTCGCGAAGGCGCGCAGGCTATCCATGTCGTCGAGGTCGAGCCATTGGAGCATGAGTTCTTCCACGCCCGCGTCGCTGTATTCCTGGATGCGCGCGCGGAGCTGCTCGGCGTTGCCGGCCAGCGCGGGACGCTCTCCGCTGTTCACCCGCTCAACCGCCTGTTCAAGTGGGAGAGCAGCCAGTTGCGGATCACGCTGGCGCCAGCTCAGGCGTTTTTCCAGCTCCGCCCCGTCGCGCCCGAACCAGAGCATCATCATCAGGGTTCGGCGCACATCTCCCGGCTGGCGTCCGGCGGCTGCCAGCAGGGTGTCCAGTTGAGCCGAGCGTTCGCGAAAGGACTCTGGTGTCAAAGCCATGCAGTTCCAGATGTGAGCGTAACGGGCGACCAGTGGCAGCGTGCGCCTGACGCCATTGCCGCCGATCATGATGCGCGGACCACCAGGCCGTTGCGGGCGAGGCAGCAGGGTCGCGCCATCCAGTTGGAAAAACCGCCCCTGGTACGACACTGGCTCGTCACTGTTGAGCAGACGCGTCACAACCTCCAGAGCCTCCTCCAGGCGCTGCATACGCGTTGGGATATCGCCCAGCTCGTGGCCAAACAGGCGATGCTCGCGCTCCTGCCAGCCAGCGCCCAGACCAAGGATCATGCGCCCGTCGCTCAAGTCGTCCAGCGCGGCAGCCTGGCGCGCCAGCAGCGTCGGATGGCGAAACGAGGCAGGGGCGACCAGCGGCCCGAAATGCACCTTGCTCGTGTGGTCCGCCAGATACGTCAACGAAACAATCATCTCCAACGAATCCTTATCCGGCGGATTGCCGTTGGTAAAATGATCAGAACGAAACAGACCGGCAAAACCAAGATCCTCGACTTCCGCCACCAGTCGCTTCCAATGCGGCCAGGACAGACCGTTCTGACCCTCAATCATCAGAGAAATAGCTACCATCGATTCTTCACTGCTTTCTAAAAACGCGGTCAAACGAAACCACCATGCCCGCTGTCACCCCCCAAAACGCGGCACTCGCGCCCCGGTGTTCGACAGCTTTCCCTTTCATCATATCAGCTATGACTGACAAAAGGTAGTTTGTGATCACAGAGAAACAAAAAGAGTACACGGCATACCCACTGACGACCGCTGGTCGCCAGTAGGTATGCCGTGTACTCTTTTTGTTTCTCTGTGAAATTACGCATTCCCCGCGGTCACATTACCGCAGATGATGGGGTCATAGCCGGTCTGGGTTGACATATCAGTGGTATTGTGAATGTTGACGTACCAGCCGGTAGAAGGGATAGTCGTCACATTCTGAATAGTCGTAGTTGAGGTCGCTTTACCAGTAGCGTCGGCGGTCAGAGTCGTCAAGGGATAGACCACAGAACCCTGGTTAGTGCAGCTTCCGGCGTGGATATGCACCGTATGCTCGCTCTTGGGGGCCAGGCCAGAGGCCTCAAGCTGGACCACCAGCGTGTGGCCGGTCAGTTTGAGAGTGGCCTTACCACTGGCAGCCTGGTTGGCCGCGCCCTTCGGAGCCCCCAGGGTCACCTGGGCAGACTGCGCGCTCCTCAGCGAGGTATCGTGATTGACAATATCACCACAGGCAATAGGCGTAGCCTGGGTCGATGTCGAAAGGCCAGGGCCATTATAGACCTCAAGGTACCAGTTCTTTGCGGGAATGCCATTCGGCACGTTCACCTTTGAGGTAGTATTGACCACACCTTTCGCATCCGCGGTGATATTCACCAGTGGATAAAGCGCCCTGGTCGCACCCGGGGTGACTGTGCCGCTGGCAGACGCGGCAGTACTACAGCTCCCCTGGTTGATGTGAACTGGATGAACGCTACTGGGCGCCAGGCCGCTGAGCGATATCTGCACGCTCAACATATGATCGCTCGGGCTCCAATTGAGATTCGCGGAACCAACAGGCTGGCGCTTCAAAGTGGCCATAGCCGTACTGTTCCCGCTAACACTGGCACTCGGGCTGGCCAGGATACGCTGGGAAATCGTATTGTTGACAGATGTGGACGACGTGTTGGTCGCTGTTTTTCCGCCGCACCCCGCGAGAACCAGAACAAACAAAATCAACGCGGACAGTGCATACCATTTTCTCTCCGTGAAATACCTGGTGGACATAGAAATTCCTTTCTTTCGGTTTTAAGAGCATAGAGACAAATTTTCTCTCCAGGAGAATCCCATCAGCACACAGGCTGATACCCGGTAAAAGGAAGGAAGAAACGGGGCAGAACCCGGACTGTTCCAAATAGAGAGGTCGAGGCCATCACAAAAAGAGGACTCTCCTCCCTTCCACCAATTCCTCCAGCAGCAACGCGTTGCTCTTCTTCTAGTATACACGCGCATAGAATTGATGTTCTTGTATTCAAACCTCGTTTTTTATTCTCTCGTCCACTCTTCAAACGAAATCCGTTTGTGACTGATGAATCATTCCCAGATACCGCTGGCGAGAGGCTTGCCAGCGGTATCTGGGAATGATTCATCAGTTGTCTTTCTTGAGCGAATCTTGAGAGAGAACACGATTCCTCTGTGACTTCTTTGAGAGAACTGTAGCTAAACTGTGAGGTGGACTTTGGCACAAAGAGGATACTGAAAAGGGTGGAAGAAAGGGGGCACAGAGTCACAACTCAGCAAGCCAATTGAGAGCTTGCTGTAGCCCAGTTCAAAGCAAAAAGGAATCTTTTTTTCATGGACCAGAGCGAACTCCAGACGCCAATAGCAGGGGAAAACGGCCATAGTAACGGTCAGGCCCAGGATCTCGCTTCAAATCTGGATAACCCCGCCGCGCTACGGCGCGCGGAAGTACGCCAGGGCAAATTTCCCGGCCATGAGCGTATCCGCATCGTGCGCCCCACACGCACATCATTACAACAGGTCGATACCGGCCTGCTTAAAGCCACGGAAGCGACGCTGGCGCCCACTGGCGGCTTTAGCCGGCTGATATATCGCGTCAAACGCTTCCTGATCGGCAATCCTCTGACCAACGAACAGGCCATCCACGAACGCCTGACAAAGTTTAAAGCTCTGGCGGTGCTCTCCTCGGACGCTATTTCGTCCGTGGCGTACGCCACCGAGGCCTGTATAGGCATCCTGATTCTCGCTGGCACAACAGCTCTGGGCACCCTGATTCCCATCACCGTCGCGATTATCGCCCTGCTGGCCATCGTCGCGCTTTCGTACAGCCAGACCATCCCCGCCTATCCCGGCGGCGGCGGCTCGTATATCGTGGCTAAAGACAACCTGGGCACCCTGGCCGGTCTGATAGCAGCAGCTTCGCTACTGATCGACTATATCCTGACTGTCTCCGTCAGCGTGACCTCTGGCGTCCAGAACCTGGCCGCGATCTTCCCGCACCAGTTGAACCCCTATATTGTAGAAATGGATATCGCGGTGATTATCATTATCACCGTGGTCAATCTGCGTGGCGTGCGCGAATCGGGCTCGATTTTTGCTATTCCTACCTACTTTTTTATCACCAGCGCCGTTCTGCTGATTGTCGTCGGCCTCTTTAGAGGCTACGCCGATCACGCGGCCTTTGGGCATTTTCCACAGGTCAAAGGCATCGAGACGCTAGGTCTGTTCCTGATCCTGCGCGCCTTTGCCTCTGGCTGTTCGGCCATGACTGGCACCGAAGCAATCTCCAACGGAGTGCCCGCCTTTAAGAAACCGGAGCCGCGCAATGCTCGCATCACGTTGATCTGGATGGCGACCATCCTGGGCGTGCTCTTCGCGGGCATTACTCTGCTCACCATGACCTATGGCGTTATCCCCCAAAACGGGACAACCCTGATCGCACAAATTGCGTCAAAGTCGTTCGGCCATAGCCCGCTGGCCTTTATGTATCCGGTCTTCCAGATTGGAACTCTCTTGATCCTGACCCTGGCGGCCAATACCAGTTACGCCGACTTCCCACGCCTGGCCTCGCTGCTGGCACGCGATCACTTCCTGCCTCACCAGTTCGCCTTCCGCGGCGACCGCCTGGCCTTCTCGACCGGCATTCTCGTTCTGGCTCTCATGGCCAGCCTGCTCGAAGTCGTCTTCGAGGGCAACACTGACCACCTGATCGACCTGTACGCCGTTGGCGTGTTTATCTCATTTACCCTCTCGCAGAGCGGCATGGTCCGTCACTGGTGGCGCCTGCGCCAGCAAGAGCGGCACTGGCTCAGAAGCATTATCATCAACGGCCTGGGGGCCATCACGACCTTTATGGTGGCCGCGGTAATCACCTCCACGAAATTCGTGTCGGGTGCCTGGCTCGTGGTGATCCTGATTCCACTGCTGGTTCTGATGTTCCTGGGCATCCATCGCCACTACAACAAGGTTGAGCGCGGACGCACGACCCACCTGCCTGTTAAGCCCGCTGAGATCAAACACCTGTTCATCGTGCCTATCGCGGGCCTGGATGGAGTCTCGCTCCAGAGCCTGGCCTACGCACGCTCGATTTCGAAAAAAGTCATTGCGGTCCACGTAGCAATCGATGAGGAAGATGAGCATAAGATCCGTGCAGCCTGGCAGCAGTGGATCAAACAGGTCAGCCCTGATGAAAAGCTAGAACTGGTGATCATAGAGTCGCCCTACCGCTCGCTGAATGCGCCGCTGCTGGCCTACATCGATACCATTCACGAGCTGTATCCCGATGTCACGCTGACGGTTCTCCTGCCCGAATTTGTAGTCAACCACTGGTGGGAGCACCTGCTGCACAACCAGACAGCGCTGCGCCTGAAAGCCTCGCTGCTCTTCCGGCCTGGCATCGTCGTCACCAACATGCCCCAGCATCTGCCCGGTCCACAGGTGGCGGGCGCGTAAAGAGGGATAAAAAAGAGGGCAGAGCAAGAGAACGGGGTAATGATGTCGCCATTTCTTGCGCTCTTGCCCTATCCTCTGCCTTTTGCTTCACCCATAAATATATTGCGTCGTACACGCTCTATGACATATGATGGAAAAAATCCGCGCAGATGCGGGTATGAAACGAAAGGAAAAACAGAACAATGTGTTACGACGACAATGCGCGTCCGCCGACTCCTCCAGGCGCGAACGGGCACGCTCATGGAGAAGATATGATTCTGACTGCCGCCGATGGCAACCAGTTCGCTGGCTACCTGGCGCGTCCATCTCAGCCGGGTGGGGCGCAGATTGTAATCTACCCGGATATCCGCGGGCTGCACCAGTTCTACAAAGAGCTGGCGCTACGCTTCGCCGAGGTCGGCGTCACCGCCCTGGCCATTGACTATTTCGGGCGCACCGCTGGCCTGACCGCCCGTAACGACGAGTTTGATTTCTGGCCGCACGTCCAGCAGCTCCAGGGACCAACCCTGCTCGCCGACTTCCGCGCGGCCCTGGCCTCCCTGGAACAGGGCAAGCCAACCTTCGTCGTCGGCTTCTGCCTGGGCGGCAGTCTGACCATTCTCTCCTCAACCGAAGACCTGGGCCTGACCGGGGCAATCGGCTTCTATGCTGGCCTGAGCCGCCAGCTCGCCGGCACCAACGCCTCCATCCTGGACCTGTCCGCCAAGGTGCACAACCCCTTCCTGGGCCTCTTCGGAGGCGCGGACCAGGGCATCCCGCCTGAGCAGGTCCACACCCTCGACGAGAACCTGGATAAAGCGGGCGTCGAGCACGAAATCGTCATCTACGAAGGCGCGCCCCACAGCTTCTTCGACCGCCGCGCCACCGAATACGCCGACGCCTCCACCGACGCCTGGACTAAGGTGCTGGCATTCATTCAAAAACA
>DASVMX010000660.1:0-4392 GCA_036384215.1 Ktedonobacteraceae bacterium
ACCTTTCAAACGAAGCTTGACGGGACACTAGAGTTGCTGACGCAAAGCAGTGCCTTTCCGGGGCAAGTGCAATCAGAGCAGCGCCTTTGACGCACACGCCCGTGCAGCACCGGATCAGCGCATCAATACGGTTTAAATAAGAGCAACGGTTCTGCTGATCAAGCTCAATTCGAGCGAATTCTCGCTCAGCAATTGAGCACAAACCGGGCGGATTTTCGCCTTCTTTTAAACCGTATTGATCAGCGCATCCGGTGTGAACCATTTTCGGGGGCGACAAAACGATAGCCGACGCCGGGTTCGGTGAGGAGGTAGCGCGGACTGGCGGGATCGCGCTCTAGCTTCTGGCGCAGGCGGTTGATGTAGACGCGCAGGTATTCAGCCTCGCCGCCGTATTCAGGTCCCCAGATGCTCTGGAGCAGGGCGCGGTGGGTGAGCACTTTGCCGGCATTCAATACAAGCTGCTTGAGTACGGAAAATTCGGTGGGCGAGAGGCGCACTTCGGCGTCGCGCAGGCGGACGACGTGTCCGCCGAGGTCGATGACGAGCTCGCCAAAGTGTTTGATATCCTCGCTAGGCGGCGCGGCGACTTCCCACTGGCTGCGGCGGAAAACGGCGCGCACGCGGGCCAGCAGTTCTTCGACCCCGAAGGGCTTGGTCAGGTAGTCGTCGGCTCCCTGGTCGAGCGCGGTGACTTTGTCGCTCTCGCTGTCCAGCGCGGTGAGCACGATGATAGGCACGGTCGAATGCTCGCGCACGCGCCGGCAGACCTCCAGGCCGTCCATGCGCGGCATCATGATGTCCAGGATCAGCAGGTGTGGATCTTCCTGCCCCCAGAGGGCCATGGCCTCCAGCCCGTTGCTCGCCTCCAACACCTCGAAGCCGCGCGCGCGCAGGTTGCGGCTGACAAAATCGCGCAAGGCCACTTCATCCTCGGCCAGCAAAATGCGTTTTACCCCGGTGGTCATATCTGTCTCCGTTCTACCGGCACAACCTCTGGCACGCCAGCGCCAGGTGGAACAATGGGAAGTGAAAACGAGATGATTGTGCCCTGCGCGTCGCTTTCAGCGCGGATCTGCCCTCCATGAGCCTCGATAAAGGCCTTGCAGATGGCCAGGCCAACACCTGTGCCGTTGGAACGCTTCAGGCGTCCGTGGCGCGCTCGATAGAAGCGTTCGAAAATGTGCGGGATCTCGTCGAAAGCGATACCCGGCCCGTTATCGGCCACTGAGATCAGGATAGCATCAGGATAGGCTCCGGCGCTGACCCGCGCTTCGCTCGCGCCATAGACCAGCGCGTTGGAGAGCAGGTTGTGCAGCACTACTTCCACGCGCGCGCTATCGATCTGCACCAGGGGCAGGTCTTCAGGCACGTCCAGCGCGATGGCGAGGCCCGGCTGCGTGACCTGCGCGGTGGCGCGCTCGGCCAGTTCGCGCAGATTGGTTGGAGCGCGGTTAATCAACAGCAGTCCGGCCTCCTGGCGCGAGAGGTCAAGCAGGTTGCTGACCAGGCCGGCCAACCGGTCGGACTCGCTGCTAATGGTTTGCAGAAACGAGCGCTGATCCGCCAGCGACCAGCTCACGTCCTCCTGGAGCAGGGTCGAGGCATAGCCCTTGATGGCCGCCAGCGGCGTGCGTACCTCGTGTCCCACCGCGGCCAGCAGAGTAGTCTTAAACTCGTCAATCTCGTGCTCCCGCGTCACATCCCGCAGCAGCAGGCCACGTCCGATGGTCTGACCCCGCTCATCGTTGACTGCGAAGAGGCGCAGGTGAATGGCTCGGCGCTGGCCCGCGCGCCTGATCTCAATCGCCAGTTCAGCCGCCGCCTCCTGACCAGTCTCCAGGCGCGCCAGCAGGCCCTCGCACTCCACGCGCTCCACCGCCATCCCGCTCAGCGCGGCGTAAAGCTCGCTGATTGGCTCTCCCTCCAGCACTTCGCTGGCTACGTTCAGGATCGCGCTGGCCCCCAGGTTGGCGTAGAGCACCACGCCGTCAATCCCCGTCAGCACCAGGCCGTCACTCATGCTGCCCATGATCGCCTCCAGCTTCTGCTTCTCCTCGGAGGCCTGCTGGTAGAGCTGCTGGTTCTCCTGCGCGATTTCACGTAAACGCTCGTCACTGCGCTCGTAAAGGACCGCATGCTCCCAGGCCAGCGTAGCATAGTTGGCAAAGGTCAGCAGCAGATCGATCTCGCCCCGCGTAAACGGGTGCGGCTCGCTGCGGTGCACCAACAGCACCACGCTGCCTGCGTGACGGCTGATGATCGGAATGGCCAGGACCGAGCGGAAACCGTCGTCATAAGAGAAAGAGGGCTTCTGTTCTGTGCTCGCGCCAAGCAGCTTCTGCACCGGTCTGCCATCGCGCAGGGCCAGCACCGCCGACGAGCTGATGCTTTCGGGCGGCAGCGAGAGTGCCCGGTCATAGCGCTCGCTGTGTCCATCGCTGACCAGCACGCGCAGCACCCCCTGCTCATCGGGCAGCAGCACAGCCGCGGCCTGCACATCCACCAACCGCCGCGCCTCGCGAATGATTTTGCCCACCACCGCACGCGGGTCCAGCGAACCCACCACTGCGTTCGAGGTCTCCAGCAGCGTCTCCAGCTTGCCCAGCTTCTCCAGACCATCCAGTTCCAGGCGCACCAGCGAACGCGCCAGGTTGCCCACCTCGTCGTTACGCCTCGCCAGTTCGGTCGCGTGCAAGGGAATCGCCTGCTCCGACTCCGGCAGGGTCTGGTGCTCGACCGCCAGCGTGTGCAGCGGACGAATCACACGCACCAGCAGCAGCAGCCAGAAAAGCATTCCTCCCAGCGCGAAGAGCAGCGCCACCGCCAGCAGCCAGAGATGAAACTGCGTCACCACTGCCAGCGCCTCGCTCGCAGGCCGCTGCACCACTACCGCCCAGCCAGCGGACGTAATCGGCACCGCGCTGAACAGCCATTCCTGACCGTCCACGCCCGGTCCCAGGATCGATACTGTTTGTCCCCGCAAAGCCTGGTCAGCCCCTGGCAGATCGTTTACCACAGTATCCATAATGCGCCAGGGACCAGGCGTCGTAATCAACTCCCCCTTGCTGTCCAGCACGCTAATAATCAGCTGGCGGTTCTGCTCATGTTGCGCGTGAACCACGTTTTGTAGCGGTTCACTCAGATCGAGCAGCGAAAGGTTGACCGCGATAATTCCAAGCAGCGAGCCAGTGGAGGCATCTTTCACGGGGTAAGCAATAATCACTCCCGCGTTCAACGTCGTCTCAGCCGCGATCCCAATCTCAAAAACGGGGCTGTGCGAGGCCAGCGCCTGCTGAACAACGCCCGGCGGTTCAAATTCAGTGCCCAGCGACAGCTTGCTGTTTGGGGAAGAGGCGAGCAAAATACCCAGAGGATCAAGCCAGTACACATAATCCACATCGCTGCGCGCAGCCCTGAATGTATCCAGCAGCGTCTGTAGCTCTCCGGGTGTGCGAGCCTGCTGCACCAGATTACCCAGCTCAACCACCGAGTGCTCAGAATCGTCCAACTGCAGGCCCGTTTCCAGCGCAATCTCCTGCGCCAGCGCCTGGTCAGACGCGTACGCATCGTCGCTCAAACGCTGCTCAACCACCGCATTCACCCCCAAGCCCGCGGCAAGCACGACAATGACAAAGAGCAAATACACGCTCACCAGTTGCAACAAAAGTGAGCGACGCATTCTATACGGCATGGCAGCACTCCTCCGCGAGTCCTGTCGGACATGCGTCCACGCATGGGCCAGGCGAGTAAATTTCTATTGATAAATTATACCACTCACGCCTGAGCAGTGGGTGATAGGAAACGAGAGTAGAATGAGAGTGAGAGGATCTGTCGTGTCGAGGCATCTATTCCCCTCTGACCAGCCAGCAGGTATGCTTTTTCAGCGTCTTTTGAAAGGGTGGGCATTCATGCAAACACGCCTTGCTCAACTCGCGCCCCTGGTACTGCGTATAGTCGTTGGCATTGTTTTCATTGTCCATGGTTATATGAAAATCACGAACCTGGCCCAGACCACCGGCTTCTTCATCAGGGCCAGTGTCCCCCTCCCTAACGTCGTGGCCCCGGTAGTGGCGCTGCTGGAAATCATCGGCGGGCTCGCGCTTCTCCTCGGCCTGTACTCGCGCACCTTCTCGCTGCTGCTAATCATAGATATGCTCTTCGCCATCAGCCTCGCCAAAAATAAAACCGGCTTCGTCGGAGGCTGGGAATTTGAACTGACGCTCATAGCCATCCTGCTCGCCATCGTCCTGGCCGGTCCCGGCGTCATCTCCCTCACCCGCCAGAGAAGCCGCGCCACCCGCGAACCCTCTGTGGCCACTTGATAGCTCACGCATCGTCACGAGAGCAAGAACAGCTTTTATGACAGAAACGCCGCAGGAAAATTTGTAAATT
>DASVMX010000661.1:0-7763 GCA_036384215.1 Ktedonobacteraceae bacterium
CGCATGTTTTAACCACTGGTGTAGCCCGTGGTTAAAACACGCGTGCCTTCCTTACCAATTCTTCACCAATTTCAGGATTATTCTGGTGGCTTTGGAGCGCGTTTTTTGGGGCGGGCGACAAAGGCCGCGCTCTCCGCGGAAGCGGTGGCCCGCGACTTGCGGGCGGTCCTGGTCCGGGTAGGGGCCGCGCTGGCCTCTTCGGCGCTGTCTTTGGGCAGCTCAGCGGTGGCCTTACGGCGCACGGGCTTTCTGGGCGCGACTGACGCGGGCTGCGCCTGGCGCAAGAGACGCGTAGGCAGATAGACTTCGAGCGCGTGCAAGGCGTTCAGGTAGACTTGCTTCTGCTCGCGCGCGATTTCAGCCGGGCCTGGCTGCCACCAGTTCAGAGGCACACTGGATTGATAGCCTGGTTCCTGCAAAAAGCGGAAGTTATCCGCTTGCGCCAGCCAGATGGCAAGGTCCAACAGCTCAGGCTGCTCGGTCAGCCGTGCCAGGCTATAAGTGTCGCGCAAAAGCTGAAACAGCTCGCGCTGAGGCTCCCGAGCGAAACCGCTCTCCAGGCCGAGCGTCTCGGACCAGGTGGGAGGATGCACCGGCAGGGGCAAATGATACGTGTGCTCAGCGGCGTGACGGTCAATGATCTCGCCGGGAGTGCGCAGTTCGACGCCCTGCTGTTTCAACTGGCCGGGCAGCGCCTGGATAAACTCGAAAATACCCGTCTCCTGGGGATGGCGCTCGCCCAACGTCTCAAAATCCCAGTTGAGCAAGGCAAAATCGCCCGCGGCCTGTGCGATCCACCGGGCATACGTATCAGCGTACAACGGAGAACCGGCCCAGGCGTGACGCGCGAAATGCTGCGCGACATCGGCGCTCAGTTCACGATGGCGCGCGAGCAGAAAAAGTCCCTCCGCGTTGAAGGTTTCGCTCAGGTAAGGCGGACCCTGGCGGTCGCGTCCGGCGTTCCTCGCGGAACGGCGCGGACGGGTGGGCGCTTTAAGCTCAAAAGGATTGGCCTGTTCATTGCCATACTGATAAAGATAATTGCTAGAACGCCACTGCATAATGCTCGGGTGACCATCAATCAATGCCCCGCGAAAGCCCGCCGCGTCGAGCGCGTCGTAGATACTGGCCGAGATACACATCTCGGTCGTATCGGTCACGGCGGGCCGCTTGCCAAACAGGCGCTCAAGCTCGCCCGCCATCCAGTTCATGCGCAAGGCAAAAGCCGGGAGATCGATCAGGCAGTGCAGACTGTGATACGGATCAACGCCTACCAGCTCTACTCCCTCTTCCGCCACCAGTTCACGCAGAAGATCGAGCAGCCCCGGCTCCCACAACTCGGCCTGGCGCACAAATGAAAGGGAAAAACCCAGCGCCAGGCGCAGGCCATACTCGCGCACCAGATTCAGAAACATCCGCGCGCCTGGATAATAGCTGGCCCGCGCCGCCTGGTGAAAGTAGTGAGCGTTTAAACGCTCGTCAAAGAGACAACGCGTGATATCCTCTATCGAAGCATAACGCGGAATAGGTTGTGCCGGCAGTTTTAAACGGCGCGGCTGGTGTACCAGTGTATAGAGAGCCACATCAACAACCATAAATCAGACCCCTCTCAAAAATAGGATGCGGCGGCCTCCTAATCCAGGTGAATATCCTGTTTGCGAGCTAGAAACTCTAATTTACTCAACATATTTTCGATGACCTGGTCCCAGAGGAACTGCTCCGCCGTGCGACAACCGCCCAGGCGAATGCGCTCCTGCTCCTCAGGATGGCGGCGCAGGTAGAGCAGATAACCCACGATCTCATCAGGATCTTCTGTCTCGGTCACAATCGCGTTTTCCAGTGAAACCGCGTAGTCCTCACCCGTGCTCCCCGTTACCGCGATGCCCTGTGCGGCCATAACTTCCAGGGCTACCAGGCCAAAAGGCTCGTGCCCACTATTGGCCAGCGTGGCGTCGGCGGCGCGGTACGTGGTGCGCACAAATTCTTCGGGCAGGAAGAAACGCAGGTTATAGATATCGGCTGGACCGGCGTGAGCAAGCGCCTCCAGGCACTGATCCAGGTTGGGACGCTGCGCAGTGACATCGCGAATGACCAGGCCAATATTATAGGCGTGACGCAGAACATCAGCTCCATGTGGCTCAATACCGCCGCGCACAAAGAGCGTGACAGGATGCCCGCTGTGCTTCAAACGAGCCACGGCCTCTACGGCCATCATCCAGCGCTTATCGGGATCAAAGCGCCCGATCTTGAAAAGAAACATGCGACGCGGATCTCCCTGGCGCGCAATCTCGCGCAGGCTGCGCACCTTTGTTTCGTCAACTGGATTCATATGACGGGCGGGAATACCGTTGGGAATCACCAGCGGATTGACACCGTAATTCCACATCTTATGCTTCATGTATTTGCTGACCGTGCACAGCGTGGTCACAAAATTCAAACGTCCCCAATCGATGCGGTGCAGCGACATCAAGCTGTTGAGGTTCCAGAGCATCAACACCTTCTGGCGCAGCCCGAACCAGTGCAGCAGATCAGATGTGCGCATCATCGCCCGGGCGGTATGCCAGTCCTCGCCCAGAATGACTACCAGCTTGCCCTCTTCGACCGCCTGGCGGGCAATATCATTATAGATATGGTAGGGAACACTCTCGTTATAATCGTAGAGCTTTTGCTCCTCGCCGTCATAGACGCCGTTGGGATAGTACTTGCTGACCCACTGCGACCAGCGTTTGAGAATCAGGCGGTCCTCCACCCTGGTTTCAATCGCGGGCTGATACGGATCACCAATGTAAATCAGGTGCGTTGTGTAGCCCTGCGTAGCCAGCGCCTCGCTCAGTTCAGTCACGCGTGTTCCCAGGCCACCCGCGGTAGAATAGACGTCCGGGCCTTCAAAACAGAGCATCACAAAAATGGTGTTGGCTGGCGAAATAGCTCCGTCGTGTTCAATCATACATACATATCCTCGTGGTGTTTTAGGGAGCAGACATGAGACGCAAAACCCATCCCTGGCAAGAGAAAGCAGGAAGAAGCTCCTCTTCTACCTTTTTAGGATCAGGAAAGGCTACTTTTCCCAGCTCGCGGCTGCGCGATGGCGGGTCGGTGAGTGCCCGATGAGTGAGGCGTTTCCCTCTACAGGGTCGTCCGTCCTCTTTCTCTTAGTATATCATGTCGCTTAGCAGAAATGTTTTTGCCTATATAAGTCTACAAACCGAAAGCTTGTGTGAAATAAGCGGAATGGCTGGAAAATGGACAATTTTTCCAGCCATTCTCCAATACATTTCGATAGTACGCAAAGTGTGCAAAAAACGCGCAGATGCTGCGCATTTTTTGCACATTTCGGTTAAGGGCTGAAAAAGAGGCTTCAAAAGCCATGTATAGTGGTCTAGATGTCTTGACATATAGCGCAGGAAACGTTACAGTTATTACAAGGAAATCCCACGCGATGGAACGGGTATCAAAAAACGGGCGAGTGGATATGCCTGGCTCGATACAGAGGATACGTGGGATTTTGGAAAGCCGGTACTGGTGAGGCAAGATCTCCAACTTGTTCTGACCAGGGCATTTCAAGGAGGAAAGCTAGATGAAACTTTCTCGCAGGCTTCTTTCGCTCGCGGTGGCGGGCGGGCTGGTGCTTACCAGTCTGGTGGCGGCGGTGGTAGTATTCGCGGGAAATCTGAGCAGCGCGCATGCCGCGTCTTCATTTCCCAGTTCCTATTTTGCCCCTTATGATGATGTAACTATTGGACCTTCGTTGCAGTCGGTCACACAGGCAACCGGGCAGAAGTTTTATACGCTCGCGTTCATTACTGGCAATGGCTGCAATGCCGCCTGGGCCGGGACGATTCTGTTGAATCAGACTGGCACGTTTCTCCCCCACCTGGATAGCGATATCAGCTTTATTCGCAGCCAGGGTGGAGATGTGGTTATCTCCTTTGGCGGCGCGGCTGGTCAGGAACTGGCGCAGACCTGCACGAGCGCGAGCAGCTTGCAGGCCCAGTACCAGGCGGTCGTAACCAAGTACAGCGCTATGCATCTCGACTTCGATATCGAGGGCGGAGAGCAAGGCGACTCAACGACGTATGACCGGCGCGATATCGCGCTGGCGGCTCTACAGGCGGCCAATCCCGGCCTGACGATCTCGTTCACCCTGCCGTCCGCGACAACGGGTCTGCTCAGCGACAGCCTGGGCCTGTTGAACAACGCCAAATCCCACGGCGTGAACTACAACGTTGTCAATCTGATGACCATGGACTACGGCTCCCCGGACAGCCAGATGGGGCAGGAAGCCATTAACGCGGCCAATGGTCTGCATTCCGAGCTGCAAAACATCTTTCCCTCAAAAAGCTCCAGCCAGTTGTGGGCAATGGTCGGCATCACGCCGATGATCGGCCAGAACGATTCCGCGGGCGAGATTTTTAGCCTGAGCAACGCTTCGCAGGTGCTCTCCTTCGCGCAGTCCAACCACGTTGGCGAACTCGCCTTCTGGGAAGTGCCGCGCGACAATGGCAATTGCGCCGGCTCAACCAGCGCCTCGGATAGCTGTAGCGGCGTCTCGCAGAGCCTGTACCAGTTCACCAATCTCTGGAAGCCGTTCAGTTCTGGCAGCAGCGGCGGTACGCCAACCCCCACGCCTACGACTGGTGGCAGCACGCCCACTCCCACGCCTACGACTGGTGGCAGCACGCCCACTCCCACTCCTACCTCCACTGGCGGCAATCTCGTGAGCAATCCCGGCTTCGAGACCGGCTCGCTCTCCAGCTGGACCTGCCAGTCAGGTGATACTGTGGTCAGTAGCCCGGTGCACAGTGGCTCGCACGCCTTACAGGTCACGCCGAGCAATTCAACCACCGGCGAGTGCGACCAGACCATTACCGTGCAGGCTAACCACACCTATACCCTGAGCGCCTATGTCAACGGCCCCTATGCCTACATCGGGGTGCTCAACGGCGCGAGCAACTGGACGATCAGCAGCAGCTATACCAAACTGAGTGTCACGTTCACCACAACCTCCACCAGCATCACAATCTTCGTGCACGGCTGGTACGCGCAGGCCAACGTCTTCGTTGACGATTTCTCGCTCAACTAGACACACATCCTTTCCCGAACAGCGGCAGCAAGCAGCAGGGAAGCGAACACGGGCAGGGACGTGATAGTCCGCGAGGAGGGGCCGGCAGGATGGCGCAAGTCATTCCGCCGGCCTCTCCGTTTTCTTTTTGTGAAAAGAGGCGCGTGTGCCTCTTTTCACAAAAAATTGTTACAACGCCACCAGATTCACGTCGTCAACGAAGAACGAGCTGGTCAAGAAAAGGTTGGCTTTGGTGGTGCCAAGGAAGAGCAGGGAGACCTGCTGACCTTTGTAGGGGGCGAGCAGCGAGGTCAGGTCGAGGCTCTGCTGCTGCCAGCCGTTGGTGACATTGGTGTTGCAGGCACGCTGGAGGGTGCGCAGCGATTGGCCAGAGGCGCTCTGCACGACAACGCTGAATGTATCGATGCACTGCTGGCTCATCTCCATGGTTTCCGAAAACCACCAGTAGGAGAGGCGCAGGGTCGCGTAGCTGCGAGGCACGGTAAAGGTCTGGCTAACGCGGTCTTTGCAGCCAGTATAGCCACACAGGTAGACGCTGTTCTTGCCGGCATGCGGGTTGAGCGTAGAGACCAGCTCATAGCCTCCACTGGACGACTCCTGCCAGGAGTTGGAGCCATTCTCGAAGCCACCATTTTTGATCAGCGTAGTCGAAGGGGAGGGCGTGGGCGTACCCGGAGGAGGTACGACCGGACTGGGCGTCGGCGTCGGGCTGCCCGGCGCAGGTGTAGGCGTACCACCACCGCCAGAGCCGCCGCTGCCAGCCAGGGCTTTCGCCAGGACTGTGACATCGGGCGAACCAATACCGGACCCCATGTCATAGCCAGCGGTCGCCGGATAGTAGAGATTGTTGCCCGCGGTCACGTCGTGGAAAGCGGTAGCAGCCTGCGCCGAGTTATAGATGCCGTAGAGCGCGGGATTGGCCGAGCCAAAACGCGCGAGGTTCTGGCTTTGCAGGTACTGGTTGATCAGCGCGCTGCTGCCAGCCCAGAAAGGCGCCGCCGCGCTGGTGCCGCCGACCACGATCCAGCCGCTCGACGAGCAGCCCGCGGCACTGACTGTACAATAGACGGCGTAGCCGCTGTTCGGATCGGCGTCAGCCGAGACATCGGGCACTTCGCGGCAATATTGCCCGGAGGGCGCTCCACAGGGCTTTCCACTGCTATAACTGCTGATCACCCCCGCGCCACTCTGCCAGCTCGGCAGCGCGAAAGCATTGCTCACGCCACCGCCGCCGCCAGCTCCCTTGGGACCGCGCCCGGTGTCGCTCGTACTTGACCAGACGGACTCCGAGCCGTAGCTGTTGTTCCCGCCCAGCTGCAGGTTGGTGCCGCCCACGCCGGTCACATAGGGATCGTCGGCAGGCGAGTCCACGCCCAGGCTGGTATCGCCGCAGTCATACGCGCCCGCGTCCCCTGCAGCGGCGAAAATGGAGATGCCCTGCGCGGCGGCCTGCTTGAAGATGGTATCAAGGGTCATCAACTCGGCAGAACCTGTGCTGTTCTCGCACAGCCCCCAGCTTGTGCTGACCACCTGGGCCTTATTGTCGGTCACAATGCGATTATAGGTATCGTTCAACCCCTGCGTGGTGTTCGGGCCTTCGTAAATCAATTGGTCGGCTCTGGGCGCGATTGCTCCCACGACCTCGATATCCAACTCAACCTCGATCGCGCCCTGGCCAGCGGAACCGTTCGCGCCATCGACCAGCACATTATTGATGCTGGGAGCACCCAGGTTGTAGTTTGAAAAGTATTGCTGAACGTCAGCAGTCTGATAACCATCCAGCTCAAAAATTGCCACCGTCTGATTCTGTCCCTGTAAACTCAGAGCAGCGGTATCATACGCGCTCGCAAGCTCGCCCGGACCATAGCCGGAAGGCGTGGCGCGCGGGCTGCGCGCCTGCTCACCTGCCGTTTGTGCGCTCTGGACAAGCGGTTGATAGTGCGCGCTGTTGTCCAGGCCACCAATTGAACTGATTACCGCCTGGAGCGCAACCGGCACGCTGGGAGGCTGGGCATTGGCGTAGAAAACTCGATTGCCATACTGATATGTATTGATTTGCACCTGAAAGGCCTGCTGGGCCTGCGCCACCGTGCCTGTCGCGTCAATCAAGAGGTTATTAGGCGCGATATTGTGCACAGCCAGCCCCTGCGACTGCAAGAACGAGACCACCTGTTGCACCTGGCTGGAGGTCGGGGCATAGAGCTGACGGAACTCATCCGGCGTCAGATAGTGATGGTAACGCGGAGAGCCGGGGGTATAGATTGCTTTCAGTGCCTGGTCCAGGCTGGCAGAATCGTTCGGACGCAGGCCAATGGAAAGGTCGAGAGTCTGAGTAAGATTCGCGGCCTGCAAGAGATGGGCGCGCTGGATTAGAGGAACATTCGAGCCGGCCAGCGCGACGCGAGCGTCCTGGGCGCGCACGACCACGCTCACCGCGATCAGGCTGCCCGCGACCAGCAGTGCCGCCACAGCCAGAAAGATACTATTTCGTACAAGGTGACGTCTCATAACAACACTTCTCCAAACTGCACAAGAGCGAAGAGAGTATTCGCAACTGCGTAAACATCG
Source organism: Ktedonobacteraceae bacterium (assembly GCA_036384215.1). Classification (GTDB taxonomy): domain Bacteria; phylum Chloroflexota; class Ktedonobacteria; order Ktedonobacterales; family Ktedonobacteraceae; genus Paraktedonobacter. The sequence continues at coordinate 7,652 of DASVMX010000661.1, forward strand.
AGAGCCATCAGATCCATTCTGAAATCTCGATCAAATAAACGGGGACATAGCCGGGTTTGTAGGATGTTGCTGGCTCATTCTGAAAGACAAAGAACGCGGCGCAATCGGTTCA
>DASVMX010000662.1:0-3657 GCA_036384215.1 Ktedonobacteraceae bacterium
CTCGTTTCCTTCACTCGTCGTTCATGAGTGAGCGCAGGCGTGCGCGCCAGTCGTCGTCTTCTCCGCCGCCGCTCGCGGGGGTGGATGAGATGTCGCCGACGGTCCAACTGCGCGAGCCATCGGCCTGGCGTTTGGGAGAAGCCCACTGGTTACGCGGCTCTTTTGGGGCCGAGAAGCGCAGCGCGGTCTGCGCCGCTTTGCGCACGTCGTGCACAGGGTCCTGTAACAGGGGGGTGATGAGTTCTTTTGCGTCTTCCACGCCCAACCGGCTCAGGGTGCGAATCGCCCCGGCGCGCTCGTCCGCGGTGAGCGCCTGGAGCAGCGGTCTGACCTCCGGGACGAGCCGGGCCAGCGAAAGCTCGGTTATCAAGCGCAACAGGCGGCTCTTGCGCATGGGATGAGTGAGCGTGAGCAGCGCTTCCCGGCAATCCGCGAGCACCTGCTCTTGATCTCTCACGTTCCCCTCTTTGATCGCCTCGGCGACAATTACTTCAGCGGGCAGCGAGAGCGAACCGTGCAGAAATGGCTCAATCCACTCGGCCACTGGCTCATGTAAATTGCTGCTGGCGTGCAGGCGCAAGGCCCAATCGAAATGTTCCTGCAACCAGTAGTAGAGCGCGAGCGTCATCTCAGCATCGCGAGCGGCGTACGCCACCATTGCCGGAGCCAGGGGACGCCTGGTCCAATCTGTCCGCTGCAAGCTCTTATCCAGGCGCACATTCAAAGCGCGCTGCAACATCGCCGCCAGGGATGATTCGTGCTGGCCAAAGACCGAGCGACTGGTGGCCTCCAGATCATAGTAAAAAGCCACATCTAACCCACGCTCGGCCATGACGCGCAGGTCCGCGCCTGCCCCGTGCAATAGCACCAGGATATCAGGATCACCCACCACCGCGTTGAGAGGCTCCAGATCGCGCAAGCGCAGCGCATCAACCACAAAACAATACCCATCAATCGCCAGTTGAAGAAGGGCCAGACGCGGCCCCGTAGACTCACTCTGCGCGTATGAGCGCATCTGCGTAAATTCCGCGTCAATCGCTACCACCGGCGCCAGTTCCAAACGCTCAACCGCTTGCCGTAACTGCTCAGGGCGCTCCACCCAGGCGCGCTGGCCTCTGGGTGGAAGCGGGCCCCGTGGGGGAGTAATACCCAGATATCCCGCCTGGACTTTGGCGCTATCCCCCTGTTCCTCTGATGACGCTTGATTATTCAATGATATCCCTTTTTCTTTATATATAGGCAGGCAAGAGAGTTTTTCACCAGAAACTATAACAGATTTTTGGCCAAACGTATAGACCACCTGGTCGTACAAACATCCTTGTATCTCCCTGCCCACTATGCTAAACTGAAGCAGCTACAAAAAGATAGTCAGTAGTGTTCTTTGACACCACAAACAACAAGCAACAAAGGTGTTTTTTTATGGCAAACAATGTACCCATTACCGTGGCCTACGGGGATGGCATCGGGCCAGAAATTATGGCCGCCACCCTGGACATTATAAAAGCTGGCGGCGCTCGCATCGAGGTTGAAGAGATCGAAGTTGGCGAAAAGGTCTACCTCAAAGGCATCAGTGCTGGCATTGAGCCAGGCTCCTGGGATTCTCTACGCCGCACACGCGTTTTCCTCAAAGCTCCGATTACTACTCCCCAGGGCGGAGGCTATAAGAGCCTCAATGTGACTACCCGCACCGCTTTTGGCCTGTATGCCAATGTCCGCCCCTGTGTCTCTTACTATCCCTTCGTCGATACCAAGCATCCGACTATGGATGTCGTGATTGTCCGCGAAAACGAAGAGGATCTCTACAGCGGCATCGAATACCGCCAATCGCACGATATGTACGAGAGCTTGAAGCTGATCAGCCGCCCTGGCAGCGAGAAGATTATTCGCTACGCCTTTGAGTACGCGCGAGCGAACAATCGCAAAAAAGTGACCTGCTTCGTGAAGGACAACATCATGAAGCTAACTGATGGCCAGTTCCACAAGGTATTTGACGAGATCGCGGCTGAATATCCCGATATTGTGAACGAGAGCTGGATCGTTGACATCGGCTCGGCCAAGCTGGCTGATACGCCCGAAGCCTTCGATGTCGTGGTCATGCCAAATCTGTACGGTGATATCCTCTCTGACGTTTCAGCGCAACTCGCGGGCTCGGTCGGCCTGGCTGGCTCGGCCAATATCGGCGACACCTGTGCAATGTTCGAGGCCATCCACGGTTCCGCGCCGCGCCGCGCTGGCCAAAACCTGGCCAATCCCTCCGGTCTGCTCCTGGGCGCGGTTCTGATGCTGGTCCACATTAACCAGCCCGACGTGGCCGAGCGCGTCCACAACGCCTGGCTGCGCACTCTCGAAGAAGGCATTCACACCTATGACATCTTTGTCGAAGGCGTAAGTAAACAGAAGGTCGGCACCAAAGAGTTTGCCCAGGCCGTCATCGCGCGCCTCGGTCAGCGCCCGGAGAACTTGAAGGCTGTGAGCTATGCCACCTCCGCAGGCGAAAAAGCTCCGCGCAAGCCTCTTACGCGCACGAACGAGAAAAAAGAGCTGATCGGCGTCGATGTTTACCTGGAATGGGACAAAGGCAGCCCCGACGAACTGGGCGAGGTTTTCAAACAGGTCAGCCCCGACGGTCTGGTGCTGAAAGCCATCACTAACCGCGGCGCTCGTGTCTGGCCCAATGGCCTGCCGGAAACCTTCACAACCGATCACTGGCGTGGCCGCTTCCTGTCTTCCACCGCAGGAGCGCCCATCGCTCACGCGCAGGTTATCGAACTGCTCCAGAACGTTACTGCAGCCGGTTTTGACTTCATCAAAACCGAGAACCTCTACACCTTCGATGGCAAACCCGAATATTCGACCATCCCTGGCGAATAGCTGTGTTGAAAGACGATCTTGAATGCTTTGAAAGAAAAACGGATTTCATCCGTTTTTCTTTCAAAGCATTCAAGATCGTCTTTCAACACAGGAATAGGGTAGAGATGAACAGCGTTGCTCAATCCTGATAATGCACGAGAAAGGACACGACAAATCTATGCCTGATCTGCTTCTGGATGAAATTCTGGCCAATAACGAACAATTCCTGCAAACGACAAGATTGCCTCCCATTGGTCACACCCCGCGCAAACAACTGGCCGTTGTCACCTGTATGGATTGCCGCCTGCTGGAGGTCTTTGAGCCCGCGCTGGGCCTGAAACGCGGCGACGCTGTTGAGCTGCGTACAGCCGGCGCGACGATCTCTCAGCCCGACCGCGCGGGGGCCGCGAACGACCTGATCCGCTCGCTGGCCGGCGCGATCTACCTGCTAGGCGTGCGCAAAGTGCTCGTCGTCGGTCATACTCAGTGCGGTCTCTCACACGTTTCACCCATCGTTCTGACCAGCTCCATGCAGGCGCTGGGCGTCGATCCGCAGCGGCTGATCGAGGATGAAAATCTGGGCGACCTGGAAAGCCTGGTGGATTGGGTGGGTGCTTTCAGCGATGTACATCTAAACGTCAAAGAAGTTGTCCAGGTCATCCGCACCAGCCCCTACCTTCCCAAAATCCCCGTCCACGGCCTGGTCATCGACATCGAAACCGGCAAACTGGAGGTCGTTGACCGAGCAGGCTAAAGACTGGTAAAGATCCCAGGCAAACAGGTGAGCCGGCCCGCGGGCCGGCTCAC
>DASVMX010000663.1:0-5515 GCA_036384215.1 Ktedonobacteraceae bacterium
GAAGAGCGACGGGGTGTCCCCGAAAAAACCTCTTTTCTCTTTTTCTGCGAGCCGCCGCAGGCGGCGAGAAAGATCTTGCAACAGCCCTGAAGAAGGGATAGGGTATGCGTGTAAGAGGGTGGGATCATGCGATATACTGAGAGGACGAATAATTGTTATTTGTAGTATTTGGGGAAAGGAAGCAAAGAGGCTATGTCCCATTCAGAACAGAAGGCGGGGTCGGGGCCGCGAGTGGTCCGAGCGCCGCGCGGCAGCGAAATTTCTTGTAAGGGGTGGCAGCAGGAAGCCGCTCTGCGCATGTTGATGAATAATCTGGACCCGGAGGTGGCTGAGCGGCCAGATGACCTGGTGGTCTACGGCGGTTCCGGGCGGGCGGCGCGTTCGTGGGCGGCGTTTGATGCGCTTGTGCGCTCGCTGCGCAGTCTGGAAAATGACGAGACGCTGCTGGTGCAGTCGGGCAAGCCGGTGGGTATTTTTCGCACGCATCCTGACGCGCCGCGCGTGTTGATTGCGAACTCGAACCTGGTGCCGCACTGGGGCAACTGGGATGAGTTTCGCCGCCTGGAGTCGCTGGGTCTGACGATGTACGGGCAGATGACCGCGGGCTCGTGGATCTATATTGGTTCACAGGGCATTGTGCAGGGGACATACGAGACCTTTGCCGAGGCAGCACGCAAGCATTACGGCGGCACGCTGAAGGGCAAGTTTATCCTGACAGCCGGCCTGGGTGGCATGGGAGGAGCACAGCCACTGGCTGTGACGATGAACGAGGGGGTCTGCCTGGCTGTGGAGGCCGATCAGCAGCGCATTCAGCGCCGCCTGGATACTGGCTACTGCGACGAGATAGCGAGCACGCTGGACGAGGCGCTGGACCAGGTGCGCGAGGCCTGCAACCAGGGTCAGCCGCTCTCGATTGGTTTGATCGGGAACGCGGCTGAGATCTATCCCGAACTGGTGCGGCGGGGGATTATTCCCGACATGGTCACGGACCAGACCTCGGCGCACGACGCCTTGAATGGCTATATTCCCGCTGGCATGAGCCTGCGCGAGGCCGATGAACTGCGCCAGCGCGATCCCCAGGCGTATATTCGGCGCTCGCGCGAATCAATGGTCGCGCACGTGCGGGCCATGCTGGAGATGCAGAAGCGCGGTGCGGTGGTTTTTGACTACGGCAACAATCTGCGCGGCCAGGCGCTGGAGGCCGGCGAAAGTCACGCGCTGGACTTCCCCGGCTTTGTCCCGGCTTATATTCGCCCGCTGTTCTGCCGTGGTAGGGGACCGTTCCGCTGGGCCGCGCTCTCCGGCGATCCAGAGGACATCTATCGCACCGACGAAGCCATTCTTGAGCTTTTCCCGGAGGATCAGTCACTGCGGCGCTGGATGAGCATTGCGCGGCAGAAGATTCACTTTCAGGGATTGCCCGCGCGCATCTGCTGGCTGGGCTATGGCGAGCGTGATAAAGCCGGGCTCAGGTTCAACGAACTGGTGGCGAAAGGGATTGTCAAAGCCCCGATTGTCATCGGGCGCGATCACCTGGACAGCGGATCCGTGGCCTCGCCATATCGCGAGACCGAGGCTATGAAGGATGGCAGCGATGCTATCGCCGACTGGCCCATCCTCAACGCCCTGCTTAATACTGCCTCCGGCGCCACCTGGGTCTCCATGCACCACGGCGGCGGCGTTGGTATCGGCTATTCACTCCACGCTGGACAGGTCATCGTGGCCGATGGTACCCCGGAGGCCGCCGAGCGCCTCTCGCGCGTGCTCACCAACGACCCCGGCACCGGCGTCATGCGTCACGTGGACGCCGGTTACGACGAAGCCATCGAGTGCGCCGAAGAACTGGGTGTGAAGATTCCGATGCGCATGTAATGTATGTATATAAGCCATACCAGGTTTTGAAATGTTATGCGGCTGCGCCGCATAACATTTCAAAACCTGGTATGGCTTATATACATACATTACATGCGTTATACCCCAGGAAGTTTGCTGCCAGCACTGATTTTCCACTGCCCATTTTCGTCGACCAGTTGGGCGGGTTCGCCTATTGACTTGCCGCTTGTCGCAGTCAGGGTTACTGTGGCGGAGGCGCTATTCCCGTTGACTGTCACGTTGCTAGATGTGCAATTGGTAAATCCTCCCCCGGCGGCGAGGTCGAGCAATTGGAGGACGGTTTTAATTTTGTTCAGGTCGGTGTTTGCTTGCAATGTGGACGAAAGCGTATTGTAGATGCCCTGCGCGTCGTTATTCTGGAGCGCAGTACAGTAGGCTTGCAGGGTTTTCTCGGGTGTGGAGCGATTGACATAGATGTAGCCGCTGATGCCGCCGCCGACCAGGAGCAAGAGCACAACCAGGGTAATCCACAGGCCGGCACGGCTCTTTTTTTTCTGCGGGTAGGGCTGGCCGAAACCTGGCTGTGGCAGGGGGTAGCCGGACTGGTTGAAACTGGCTGGCTGTGGTTGTGGATAGCTCGGCTGCTGAAAGGCAGGAGGCTGTTGAGGAGCGGGCGCGAAAGGTGGTGGCGGCGGCGCGGCATTATAGGCTGCTTGCGGATAGAGGGTGGCCTGGGCAGCCTGTGGCTGGTCGGCCACGGTCTGATCGCTGTTGAAGCCACTGGCCGCGATTGTCGGGGCGTAGCCGCCGCTGGCCTCGTAGGTGAAGGTCAGCGCGCCGATGCGCATGACATCGCCGTTATTCAGCGGGCGCGGCGTATTAGGGGCGAGGCGCTGCTCGTTGATGAACGTGCCGTTGGTGCTGTTTAAGTCGGTGACCTGGTAACCGTTGTTGCCATAGCCGGGCGCGACCTCGGCATGGTGTGACGAGGATTGGGGATCGTTGATGACCAGGGTATTATCTGGTGCGCGGCCAATTTTGAGCGCGCCCGCTCCCAGCGAGGTACGCCCAAACGGGCCATTCAGTGCTGCTTCCATGTATGTCTCCTTATGGATAATATCGACAGGATGTTTTTTCTGTGCACACGCGTTTTCTTTGCCCATTTTATCATCTCTGTGCTGAAATAGTTGCTGCACAGTGGGCGCTCTCTATGTTATACGTTGTGGCGCTGCACTTTTTAGGGGACGACCGCGTTATTCTGGACTTTCCACTGCCCGTGTTCATTGATCAGATAGAGCAGTACGCTGCTCAGGCGCCCGTTGTATAATACGAAGGTGACCCTGGCGGTGGCTTCTGGATCGGTTTCGTGGATGTTGCTCGGGTCGACTGTACAGTCTTCGATGCCGCCAGAAATAAATTCGATTAGCCTCAGCCCCTGCTGGAGGTGGGCCGCGTCCGTCTGGTTTTGCGCCGAACTGGAGTAGGTATTGTAGAGCGCCTGGCCATCCTCTTTTTTGACCGCAGTGCAGTAATCCTGCAAGGTTTTTTCGGGCGTCGAGTGCACCTGGAAATAGGCATAGGCAATCCCCGCGGTCAGCAAGAGAAGTAGCGCCAGGCCGGTCAAAACGATCCACAGGCTTTTCCAGCTCTTCCAGGCCCACGTGTAGAAAGGCCGGCGTGCTTGCTGGTACCCAAGCTGCTGCGTCTCGGCGTAGTTTATATAGTTTGCTCCTGGCTGTTGTCCATTTGCGTAGTTCGGCTGGACACCGGCATAGCCGATATAACCGTCCGTGTACGCTGGCAAGTACCCATCCATCTCAGTCGGGGATAAATATGGCTGCTGCATGGACGGATAATCCGGCTGGGGAAAGCCCGCCACGTGCGGAGGATAGTCATAGAGCATTTCGCATTCCTGAGTCGGAACAGACTCATACTGCGGCTGTTCCTCTGGATAAGGTGAAGGAAGATTATTCATGGTTGATCTACTCCTGTCGCTTTTTTCCCGGGCATTGCGCTGTGCATACCAGTGCATTGTCGCAAGAGGTTACCAGGAAAGCGCGGGCGAAAATAGACCTGGCGAGAAGACACTAATGCCGCTGTTGCCGTCACCCCGGCGTATGCCAGGGCATCGTGACACGCGCGCGACCCTCCTGTGAAAATCCACTGGCTTTACCCTTTCTAACCACATTATAATTGCGAAAAATATAGGCACTTATCTAGCGCGAGAATAAGGATGAGCTATCAGACGAGGCGAAGAATATTCATTCCTTGACTTTTGCGGATTTACGAGCTATATTTGTCAGGGGATAGAGTTTTTTGTGCATGAAAAAAAGTTTTTAGTAAGAAAAAAGAAAGGCTTTTCCTGTGCAGCAGATTCTCTCGACATTGGGCGAGGTACACAAGCAATACGAGTGGTTGCAAGAGATGCGCGATACACAGCCGATCTGGCTGGATGAGCGGAGCGGGTGCTGGCACATTTTCCGTTATGCTGATGTGCATGAAGCTACCACTGATTACGCGGTTTTCTCTTCGGAGCGCCTTCAGCAGCGGCGTGCGCTCCAGAACGCCGGGCGGGCGGGGGGTGAACTGCGGAATGAAGGCGAGCAGGAGCGGGCGGGTAGGAGCATCCTGGCGATGGACCCGCCAGAGCATCGCCAGTACCGCAACCTGGTCTCGTCCGCGTTTACCCCGCGCGCCATTGATCGTCTGCGGGGTCGCGTGGCTGAGATCACGCAAGAATTGCTTGACGAGACGCGCGCGGCTGGCCGTATGGACTTCGCCACGGATCTTGCCTATCCGCTGCCCACAATTGTTATTGCCGAGATGCTCGGCGTGCCCAGCAGCGACCGCCCCTTGTTTAAGCGCTGGGCCGATGTTTTGCTTGAGCAGCAGTTAAATGACGCCGAGTTTTTCCGGCCTGATGAAGAGCAGCGCGAAAACCCCCAGCTTAAGCGTTTCGCGCGTACTTTTGAGGAGATGTCTGATTATTTCAGGCGGATGCTGGAAGAGCGCAAGCGTGAGCCGCGCGACGATATGATGACTGATTTGCTGGCCGCTTCGATTGATGGCGAGCATCTCAGTATGCAAGATACAATCAACTTCTGCAATATCCTGTTGCTCGCGGGACACGTCACCACCACCAATCTGCTCGGTCAGGCTATTCGCTGTTTTGACGAGCACCCCGAGGTACTGGAGCAAGTGCGGCGGCAGCCTGAACTCATGCCTGGCGCGATTGAAGAAGTGCTGCGCTTCGCATCGCCGGTCTGGCGCCTGGTGCGTACAACCCGTGAAGAGGTGACGCTTTCTGGCCTGACCATTCCCAGGGGCAAAGTAGTGTTTGCCTGGCTAGCCTCGGCGAACCGCGATGCCACACAATTCGCGGAGCCCGAGCATTTTGACATCACGCGTACACCCAACAAGCACGTGGCCTTCGGTCATGGCATCCATTTCTGCATTGGCGCTCCTCTCTCGCGTATGGAGGCCTCGGTGGCCCTGCCGATAATCCTTGAGCAGCTTCCCAACCTGCATGTCGAGCGCGACAAAGCAGAGCTGTTTGCCGGGCGTTTTCTCTTTGGGTTCAAACATCTGCCAATCACGTTTGACGCATAGGACTTCCCAGGAGGCGAGTTCCGTGGGTGGTGAACAGGCAAGCGGGCAGGAAAAAATCTGAGATTTTTTCCTG
>DASVMX010000664.1:0-16828 GCA_036384215.1 Ktedonobacteraceae bacterium
GGCCAGATCTTGCGAGAGGCGGGAGTACGCCTGGTGCTGACCTCGACGAACGATCGGCCAGAGGAAGAGATGCGCTGGGTGGAAACGGTGACCGATCACTCTACCGATGGGATTCTGCTGGTGATTCCATCCGATCAAACGATTGAGCATCTCGAAAAGTCGAAGCTCCCCTTTGTCCTGATCCATAACCAGGGAGGTCTGCTGAGTCCCGCGCCCTCGGTGCGCATTACCAGTTGGGAAGGCGGCTTTGTCGCGACCTCGCACCTGATCAACCTTGGGCATCGGCGCATCGGGTACATCGGCAAGACCTCGACGGCGCGCGACGCCATCGAGCGCATCGCCGGCTATCGCGCGGCCCTGGATTCCGCGAACCTGCCCATTGATCCGCAACTGGAGTGCGCGGGCGAGTTCCGCGAGATCGACGGCTATAACGGCGCAAAAGCCCTGTTGAAGCTGCCAGATCCCCCCACGGCCATCTTCGCCGGCAATGATCGCCAGGCCGCGGGCGTCTACCGGGCGCTTCACGAACTGGGCATCAGTGTACCCGAGCAGATGAGCGTGATTGGTTTCGATAACCTCCCCTACACCGAAATCATGAACCCGCCCCTGACCACGGTCCACGCACCACGCCTGGAACTGGGGCGTACCGCGGCCACCATGCTCCTGCACCTGATTAACGAGGAACCGCTCGAAATGACACGCGTCGTCCTCTCCACCGAATTCATCTCACGCCAGTCCTGCTGGCCTCCCCACTGCTAACAGGTTATGCTGCTCAACCTTCGGCTCTTACCCGGTTATATATCTCGATATTTTGCGAAATTTTTACCGAGCAAGAGCCGCTTTTTTTCTTTGAACAAACCGATAAAATCTCGGAAATTTTGCCCTTTTTCCCGCAAAACCCCGATAACATGCGACGATCTCCTGCTAAAGACTTGACAAGCAGCCGTAAATTCACTACTATTCGTAATAGAGAACCGATATTGATTTCGCAAAATATCGGAGCAAATCTGGCAGAATGATCATTTGCCACCAGGCTCCACACCGGAGGCGCAGCTCCGGTGCTGCATTGGCGCTAGCGTCAGAGGCGCGGCTCCAATCCCTTTCAAATACCCATCGCGATGGAGAGCAAGGCGATGGCAAGCATCGGCTTGCCCCGGTCGCTGTTCTTCTTTGAAAGGGATTGGAGCCGCGGCTCTGACGGCTGTCAATGAGAAAATTTCCATCCAGCAGCCTGCGGGTGTGATCAGAGCGGAGCCTCTGACGCGCCCGCATTGTAGCACTGGAGCTGCGCCTCCGGTGTGAAACCTGATGAATGGATGTCCTACCATTTAAAGGAGTTGTCATGGATGTCAATCCTCCCGGTGCTCTGACGCGCCGGAAAATGCTGCCACGGAAACTGGCGCAACAACTGATCGGTATGTCGATGCTGCTCTGTTGTATAATCGGGCTCTTCGCTGCTGCCCCGATCCTGAGCCGTACTTCTACTGCTTATGCCGCGAGCAGTCTCCAGATCAATGCTGGCGGGCCAGCGATTGCACCTTTTAGCACCGACACGGACTTCTCTGGCGGGGGCACCAGCACAACGGGCAATACGGTCTCGCTGGCCGGTGTGACCAATCCCGCGCCTGCGGCGGTCTACCAGTCAAGCCGCGTGGGCAACTTCACCTATACCATCCCCGGTCTGACGGCAGGCGCGGCTTATACGGTGCGCCTGCATTTCGCTGAGACCTACTGGACAGCGACGGGGAAGCGCGCTTTCAATATCAGCATCAATAGCCAGCAGGTACTGACCAATTTCGATATCTTCGCTGCGGCTGGTGGGGCCAACCAGGCTGTTGTCGAGCAATTCAGCGGAACGGCGAGTTCCAGCGGCTCGATCACAATCCAGTTCACCTCGGTGGTGGACCAGGCCCAGGTCAACGGCATTGAAGTGCTGGCTGGCAGTTCGTCCACACCGACCCCAACGCCGACCTCCTCGTCGGGCACGGGCGGCGTGCAGATTAATGCTGGCGGACAGACTGCCTCGCCTTTTGTGGCGGACACCGACTTTAGCGGCGGCGCTACCGCAAATTCTGGTAATACCATCGCCACCAGCGCAGTGACGAATCCCGCTCCGCAGGCGGTTTACCAGTCCAACCGCTATGGCAACTTCACCTACATCGTTCCAGGCCTGACAGCGGGCGCGAGCTACACAGTGAGGCTGCATTTCGCTGAAACCTACTGGACCGCGGCTGGCCAACGCGTTTTCAATGTCACCATCAACGGCCAGGCGGCGCTCAGTAACTTTGACATCATCGGCGCGGCTGGCGCGGCCAATAAAGCGGTCGTCGAGCAAGCCAGCGCCACGGCTGACAGCAGCGGTAAATTGACGATCCAGTTTACAACGGTCAAAGACAACGCCCAGGTCAACGGCATCGAAGTCCTCGGCGGATCATCGTCGTCGACTCCCACCCCGACGCCCTCGCCAACCGGGACGGCGGTGAGTTGGACGCCGGTGTGGACCGACAACTTCAGCGGCACCGCTGGCAGCTCTCCATCTGCGGCGAACTGGATTATCGATACTGGCACCGGCTACGCGGGTGGTCCGGCAAACTGGAGCACGGGCGAGGTCGAGACGATGAGCAACTCGACCAACAATGTCGCGCTCGACGGCAATAATCACCTCAACCTCACAGCCATCAATAGCAATGGCGCGTGGACCTCCGGGCGCGTTGAAACCCAGCGCAGCGATTTCGCGGCCCCGGCCGGCGGGATGCTGGAGGTCACCGCCTCGATCAAACAACCCAATCCTACCAATGGCGTGGGCTACTGGCCAAAATTCTGGGCGCTGGGCGCGGGCTACCGCTCGAACATCTCAAGCTGGCCAGGCACCGGCGAAACTGACATTATGGAAGATGCCAATGGACGCAGCCAGGAAGCCGCGACGCTGCACTGCGGCACGGCTCCCAACGGTCCCTGCAACGAGTACAATGGCTTCAGCAGCGGCCTGGCGACCTGTGCTGGCTGTCAGACAGGCTATCATACCTACGCGGAGATTATCGACCGTACCCTCTCGGACGAGCAGATTCGCTGGTATGTCGATGGTCAACAAATCTGGACTGTGAGGGAAAGCCAGGTCGGCGTCAGCGCGTGGCAGGCGGCGGTCGACCATGGTTTCTTCCTGGTCTTTGCTCTCGCCATCGGCGGCGCACTGCCCAACACCGTCTGCGGCTGCACCTCGCCGACCAGCGCAACCTCCTCTGGAAGCACGCTGAGCATCGGCTCGGTCGGCGTCTACCAGACCACCGGCACGCCGCCAACGGCGCTGACCACGCCTCCGGTTCCGAGCGGCTCCAGCGTTGTCTCCGTGAGCGGTACACAGGGCAACTGGAAACTGCTGGTCAACGGTTCTCCCTACCAGGTCAAAGGCGTCACCTTCGGACCAGCCAGCGCGGACTCCCTGGCGTACATGCCTGAATTAAAGGCCATGGGGGTCAACACACTGCGCACCTGGGGCACCGATGGCACGACCCGGCCACTGCTCGACTCCGCGGCCTCCTATGGCATGAAAGTCATCAATGGCTTCTGGCTTAACCAGAACGCTGATTATGTCAATGACACCAGTTACAAATCGAGCACGCTGACCACAATTCAAAACTGGGTTACTACTTATAAGAATCATCCCGGCGTACTGATGTGGGATGTCGGCAACGAGGTCATCCTCACCCTGCAAAACACCTACTCTGGCACTCAGCTTGAGCAGGAACGTATCGCCTACGCGCAATACGTCGACCAGGTTGCCCAGGCCATCCACGCCATCGATCCGTACCACCCGGTCACTTCAACGGACGCCTGGACTGGCGCGTGGCCGTACTATAAATCGTACGCGCCCCATCTTGATCTGTACGCAGTCAATTCCTATGGCGCGGTCTGCAATGTCAGGCAGGACTGGATCAATGGCGGCTACACCGTCCCTTACGTGGTCACGGAGAGCGGACCCGCGGGCGATTGGGAAGTGCCCAACGACGCCAACGGCGTACCAACCCAGGAGACGGACCAGCAGAACAGCCAGGGGTACGCGACCGCCTGGAACTGCATCACCAGCCACACCGGCGTTGCCCTCGGCGCGACCCTCTTCAACTACGGCATCGAGAATGACTACGGCGGCATCTGGTACAACGTCACACCCGCGCGCTGGCGCAGGCTCGCTGACTTTACTATCGCCCGGCTCTACGGCGGGCAGATCTCGACCAACACCCCGCCGGTCATCTCCAATATGACGCTCGGCTCGAACAGCGTCGCCACTACTGGCCAGTTGACCGTCAACCTCAGTGTCAGCGATCCCAACGGCGACCCGCTGCGCTACAACGTCATGCTGGGCAGCAAGTACGTTGACGGCGGCACAGGACTGCGCTACGCCACATTCACGCAGACCGGCGCCAGCTCGTTCTCGGTCACACCGCCCAACCAGCTCGGCGTCTGGAAAGTCTACGTCTACGTCTATGACGGACAGGGCAATGTCGGAGTCCAGACCCTCTCGTTTAAGGTCGTTCCGCCCACAGTCAACGGTACCAACGTCGCCCTGGGCAAGCCAACCACAGCCTCGTCCGGCCAGACCACCACAGCGAGCGGCTGCCCCTGCCCGGCCTCGAACGCTACAGATGGCAACCTTTCCACGCGCTGGGCCAGCGACTGGAGCGACCCGCAGTGGCTCCAGGTTGATCTCGGCCAGACCACCACGATCAGCCACATCCAGTTAGTCTGGGAAGCCGCCTACGGCAAAGCCTACCAGATACAGGTCTCCAACGACGGCACCAACTGGACCACCATCTACAGCACCACCACCGGCAGCGGCGGCGTCGAAGACTTCAACGTCAGCGGCTCCGGCAGATACGTCCGCCTCTACGGTACCCAGCGCGGCACCTCCTATGGCTACTCGCTCTGGGAATTCGGCATCTACACCACCCCGTGATGTAGCCGCCTCCAGCCAGAGCAAAACGAGCAGGATTTTGTCCTGCTCGTTTTGCTTGCATCGTGCTCAAGCTGCTCAACTTTTTATGAGAAAAGAGACAGGCTGAGCTTCTGGATACAGTACAAGTTATTGCTCCTTGATTTTTCTAAACATTTTAAAGATCTGGTATTTGCATTGATTATGTGTGTAAAAACGTATCCTTTTCTTCTGCCACTGATGGCTTTGATTTTTTGCAAACGTTTGCAGTATTCGGCGTTCGGCAGCCAGTTCTCTGGAGCCGTTCCGCGGGCCTGAGGGAGCTTTGCTGGCTCGTAGGTGAGGGTGAACAAGGCTGAAAACAAGAAGAGCGCAAAAAAAACGGGCACACCCCTTGACAAGTCGCGGAAAAATATGGTATTCATTAGGAAAGATTTGTGCAAGCGCTTGCAAATCAGAGGGAAGGAAAAACGGAATTGAGCCGCAGAACTACGGGCAGCAGGGGGAATCTTGCTCGGGATATCACGATTTTCGATGTTGCTGACGAGGCGGGGGTGTCGTATTCGACGGTCTCACGGGTGGTCAACAATAAAAGCAATGTGAATCCTGAAACACGCGAACGCGTCTTGCGCGCGATGGCACAGCTTGGCTATGTGGGCAATATTCCGGCGCGCAGCCTGGCCGGGGGCTCGGCGCGCGTGGTCGGCCTCCTGGTGGACCATCTGAATACCAGCTATATGGGCGAAATTATTCGCGGCATCGACGAGGCGCTGGAAGCGAATAACTATAATCTCATGCTCTACACGACGCACCAGCGCAAGACCAAGGAGTCGGCCTATGTGACCAAGCTTACGCGCAACCTGGCCGATGGTCTGCTGTTGATTCTGCCGCGCAATGAGAAAGCCTATATCGATACGCTCTACCAGCGCCGCTTCCCTCATGTCTTGATCGATTACCAGGGCTCCAATCAACAGGCCCCTTCGGTCATTACCACCAACCAACAGGGGGCATACGACGCAACCTCCTATTTCATTGCCTCGGGTCATCGACGAATTGGCTTTATCACTGGCCATATGGAACTGGGCTGCTCGCGTGAACGCTTGCTTGGCTACCAGGCGGCCCTCAAGGACCATGGCATTGCCCTTGATCCCCAATTGGTCTGCGAAGGCGACTTCACGCAGCCGCTGGGCTATCAGTGTACCCGCCAGCTCCTGAGTCTGCCGCTGCCGCCAAGCGCGCTGTTTGCCTCAAACGATGTTATGGCCTTTGGCGCGATGGAGGCAGCGCGCGAGCACGGTCTCCAGCTCCCCCGCGACCTTTCGATTATTGGCTTTGACGATATTCCACAGGCGGCCCATACACATCCCGCCCTCTCAACTGTACGCCAACCCCTGGAGGAGATGGGACGCAGCGCGACCAACCTCCTCTTAAAGTATATTGAGAATCCTTTGGCCGAGATTGAGCGCATTGAACTGCCCACGCAGCTCATTATCCGCGAGTCATGCCAGGCTCTGCCTGTCTGATCTGCCAATTCAGCGCGGCCAACGCTCCGGCAGACACCCAGAAGCCGCTGGCCGCGCCCACTGAAAGGAGTGGTGTTTCTTTCTTCGATCCTTCGAGTTATCTAATTGACCGACTGGAAGATGTTCTCCCTTGAACATCTTAGCCGTTCATGCTGTCATGCGGTCGTGCTATCGGGTCTGAGCCCTTCTTTGCAAAAAGCGAACGACAATGTTTACATCGACAGCATTGAATATGGTTGTTATCTGTCCGAAGCCGGGCTACTCTCCACGTACATTTTTGAAGGGAGCATACAACCTTATGAAACGACGCGACTTTCTGGTCTCAATGGGCGCCGCGGGCGCCGCTCTGTCCCTGCCTTCGGTTCTCGCGGCCTGCGGCTCTGGTGGTTCAACTGGTACGAGTAATGGGCCTGCGACGATTAACTGGTGGCATCTCAGCACGCAAGATCCGGCCAAATCGAACTGGCAGAATCTCGCCAACCAGTATATGAAGGCGCACCCCAATGTGAAAATTAATATCACGATCCTCGAAAATGATGCCTTCAAGACCAAACTCACCACGGTCATGCAGTCCGGTTCACCGCCAGACCTCTTCCACAGTTGGGGCGGCGGCGTGCTTCTGCAATACGCGAAGGCCGGACTTGTCCAGGACCTTACATCCGCTCTACAGGGTGACTGGGGCAGCTCTTTTAATTCCTCGGCCTTGAATGTTTACGGGAGCGATGGCAAGTTTTATGGCGTGCCCTGGGATATGGGCGCAGTGGTCTTCTGGTATAACAAGACGCTTTTCACCAAAGCTGGGATCACGACCCCGCCGACTACCTGGGCGGATTTCTTGCAGACGGTCAAGACGCTCAAGGGCGCGGGCATTACGCCAATTGGTCTGGGCGAAAAAGACAAGTGGCCGGGCCATTACTGGTGGGTCTACCTGGCCGTGCGCCTGGGCGGCAAGGCGGCTTTCGACAAGGCATATAATCGCACCGGTTCATTCGCCGACACGCCGTTTGTGCAGGCTGGCCAGCATTTGCAAGAGCTGGTCGCACTCGATCCCTTTGAGAAGGGCTACCTGGGCGCGGCTTATGGCGACGAGCAGACGGTGATGGGTAACGGCAAGGCAGCTATAGAGTTGATGGGCCAGTGGGCTGGAGGCGCGGACGCGGGCAGTGCCGCTGACAAAAAAGGCCCGGCCCTGGACATCTTCCCCTTTCCGATGGTCGAAGGCGGGGCTGGCAATCCAACCGACGTGATGGGCGGCGGCGGCGGCTTCGCGGTCGGCAAAAACGCGCCCCCTCAGACGGTCGATTTCCTGAAATTCCTGACCAACACCACCAACGCGACCAATCTGGCGAAGAAGAGCATCTCGGCCCCGCCGATCAAAGGCGCGCTCTCGGCTATCAGCGATCCCATCCAGCAGAAGATCGTGCAGATGGTTGGAGCTGCTCCCTACTTCCAGCTCTACTACGACCAGTATCTCCCACCGGCAGTCGGCCAGGTGATCCTGGATCAGACACAGGGAATCTACGCCGGCACGATCAATCCTGCCGCCGCGGCCAAAGCGATTGACGATTCGGTTGCCAGTTCCTTGACGTAGGGAGACAGGGATACAGGTTGGCGCGATTGTTCCGTTCTCGCGGAATACTCTCACCCTCGCGACCAGCCTGCCATCCTGTTTCCTGACTACGCAGAGAGGGGTGACCCTTGCACCGCTCTCCGCGCGGTCGAATGCTGGCAGAGGAAAAAGATCATACTTGTTCTAACGATTTCAGGTTATTAATGAATAAGCAAGTCTTGTCCTTGCGGCCCAAATTGATCGGAAAGGATTTTTTATGCAAGTGACCTCACGCGCTCAGGCGGTGGCGGAGGCCGCGGTGGCGCGGGCGCCGGCACGGCCCAGAAAGCGGAACTTCAAAAGCGCGAGTGTGATTGTGCTCTTCTTGCTGCCCAGCCTTGTGCTGTACTTCGTGTTTATCTTTTACCCTGTCCTCCAGGCTATTTACTACAGTCTCTACCGCTGGAGCGGCCTGGGAAATCTGACGGACTTTGTTGGGATGGGGAATTACCTGACCGCGTTCAAAAGCGCGACCTTTCTCTCGGCCTTTTTCCATAACCTGGTGATTCTCGGGCTTTCACTGGTTTTCCAGCTCACGCTCTCTCTGATGCTGGCGCTGGTGATCGGAAAGACGCTGCCTGGACGAACCTTTTTCCGCACGATTTTTTTCCTCCCGTATATTCTGTCCGAGGTAGTCGCGGGCTTCATCTGGATGTTCATTTATGAGCCCAATGGCGGCCTGCTCAACGGCGCTTTCCAGCACCTGATCCCTGGTTTTCAGGCTCAGGCCTGGCTGGGCGATCCGCATATGGTGCTGTACTCCATCTTTGTGGCCATGACCTGGAAGTACTTTGGCCTGCACCTCGTGCTGTATGTCGCGGCGATCCAGAATATTCCCGACGAGGTCATCGAGGCCGCGCGTATCGATGGCGCTTCCACCTTCCAGGTGGTACGCCTGATTAGCCTGCCCCTGTTGAGCAGTACGATTCGCCTGACCATTTTCCTCTCAGCCCTGGGGTCACTCCAATACTTCGATCTGATCTGGATCATGAGTGGCGGCGGACCCGTTCACGCCAGCGAGACAATGGCCACCTATCTGTATAAATCTGGTTTCCAGAGCTTTCAGATGGGCTATGGCAGCGCGGTTGGCGTGATTATGATTTTGATCTGCTTTGTCTTCTCGATAATCTACCAGCGCTTCATTATGCGCAGAGACCTGGCTGGCAGTATCACTTCGGGAGCAGATTTCTAGAAGGAGACGATCCATGCAGTTGATCCAGCGACAAAGCAGACAAAGTATGACAGCGCCTTCGCGCAAGCCAGTTCAGCTTGGCTTCCGCTATCTGGTGTGCGGAATTGTGGCGTTTTTTGTCTTGATTCCCATTCTTACCGTGATCATTGGTGGTTTCAAAACCAATGGCGAGTTGAGTAACGCGCCTTTCGCGCTGCCTCGCATCTGGCATTGGGACACGTATGGCGGGATTATCCTTCAGAGCGGCTTCTGGCTGGCGATTGAAAATAGCGTGGTGGTGACGCTGGCCACGGTTGGCCTGCTTCTGCTTATCTCCTGTCCCACCGCTTTTGTACTGGCCCGCATCCCGTTCAGGGGGCGCGAGATGATTTTCAATCTCATCCTCTTTGGCCTGCTTTTTCCGGTCTCGATGGCGACTCTGCCGCTGTATATTACCCTGCGCAACCTGGGCCTGGTCAATTCGCTGGCAGGCGTGATCTTGCCGCAGGCGGCCTTCGCTCTGCCCACGACGATTCTAATCCTGCGCAATTTCTTCCGCGCCATTCCGCAGGAGCTGGAAGATGCGACGTACATCGATGGCGGCTCGACAGTCGATTTTTTCTGGCGCATCCTGCTGCCCCTGGCACGCCCTTCGCTGGCCGTGGTGGGTATGCTGGCGATGGTTGGGAGCTGGAATAACTTCCTGCTGCCATTGCTGGTGCTCAACGATTCGAATCTGTGGACCGTGCCCATGGGCGTGATGCAGTTCCAGGGCGAGCATAGCACCGACTGGGCCACAACTATGGCCTATATCACTCTGACATTGATTCCCGCGATCATCTTCTATCTGTTCGCGGAACGCCATCTTATCGCCGGGCTTACCGCCGGGGCCGTGAAGGGCTAGTATTCATATGTATGAAGTTAAGGGGTCCAGGGGCAAAGCCCCTGGCGGGGTCTGGGGTGTCCCCAGCCTCCTCCTACCTCATGCGCCGCCTGCGGCGGCGCGAAAAAGAGAAAAAAGGGTTTTGCGGGGACACCCCGCACCCCGGTTAAGGGCTAGCCGCCCTTAACAATCCCGCTTTTTCCATCGTCAAAATATTGACAGGGCGCGGGCTGCGGGATCTGAGACATGACAGGAAAAGGAAAATCAGCGTGACTGTTCAACTTACTGAGACAGGGCTTGCTATCGCGGGCCAGGAAGTTCCGATCTATGCGGGCGCGGTCCATTACTGGCGCCTGGAACGCGATCTGTGGCCGCAGATCCTGGATCGAGTACAAGAACTGGGGTTTGGCGTAATTGAGACCTATATCCCCTGGTCGGTTCACGAGATCGAGCCAGGCGTCTTTGACTGGGGCACTATTGACGCGCGCAAGGATGTCGAGGCCTTTATGCGCCTGTGCGAGGAACGCGGCATCTGGCTCCTGGCACGACCTGGACCGTTGATTAACGCGGAACTGACCGGCTTTGGCTTTCCACAGTGGGTGCTGCTCGATCCCACCGTGCAGGCGCGCACCGCTGTGGGAAGTCTGCACCTGGACGCCGCCTGGGGACTGCATCCTCCCCAGCAATTTCCCGTCCCGTCCTACGCCAGCAAGACTTTCTACGCGTACGTTGAACAGTGGTTCGCGGCTGTCTGCCCAATTATCGCGCGTCACCTGGCGCCTGCCGGATGTATCGCGGCGGTGCAGAGCGACAACGAAACCTGCTACCTCTTTCATGATCGCGCCTATGCTACTGACTATAGCGAGGCCTCGCTCGCGCTGTACCGCACCTTCCTGCAAGAGCGCTACACGAGCGTTGAAGTCCTCAACACGACCTACCAAAGCGCCTACCAGTCCTTCGCGGAAGTGGAGCCGCCGCGCGATTGCGAGGTCGCGCAGCGCGCCGATATGGCCTGGCATGTGGATTGGGTGGCGTACAAAGAATACCAGATTCGCTGGAGCGTGGCGCACATTGCCCGCATGTTGCGCGCGCATGGCATCCAGGGCGTGCCGATTTTTCACGACGTGGCCTTCCAGTACCGCACACCGCTGGACATCGCGAGTATGGAGCGCGAGCCGGATATCGATTGGGTGGGCATGAACCTCTACCGCAACAAAGAGGGCTATCGCGGGGCCATCCAGAGCGTGCGCTTTCTGGCCGGCAGCACGCGCCTGCCCTTTGTGCCGGAGTTTGGCTGTGGCATCTGGAGCCATCACTCGCTCACGCCGACACCTGATGAGCAGGCATTTATCACGCTCCAGGCCTTCATGCACGGGCTCAAGGCCATCAACCTTTATATGCTGGTCGAGCGCGAGCGCTGGCAGGGCAGTCCGATCACCCGCCACGGCACCTTCCGGCCAGAGTACGCGACGTTCTACAAAGATTTTCTGGTCTTTGCCCGACGCTATCGCCTGTGGTCGATGCGCCGCTCGCCGGGGGCGCTGGTGCTCTTGAATTACGACCTGGGGCGCTACGCTGCCCTGGCCTCTTCCCTGCATTTTGCGCACGCCGACCTCTATGGTTTCCCGCGCGAACTGTTCCAGGTCGATCTGGAGTTGGATCTGCGCTGGGATATCGCGCGCGAGGCCGACGACCGCCGCGGCGACAACTGGCTGGGCACGGTAATCAGCCGCCTGGAGGCGCGCTCAATCGACTACGATCTCGCAGACACCCATATAGACCCGGCGCGGCTCTCACACTATCCCCTGGTCTGCGTGCCGACCGTCGATTTTATGGACCCGCGGGACCAGGCCCATCTGCTGGCCTATGTCGAACAGGGAGGACAATTGCTGCTTGGCCCTGGCATTCCCTATCTTGATCCCGCTCTCTCTCCCTGCGAGGTCTTGCAAAAACACGTGGTTCAAGAAGGCAGAAACGAAGTGGGCGCGGGCAGCATCTGGTGGACCACTCAGCAGGAAGTACCCACGACAGTGGACGCGCTGGCCCGGCCTGGCGACTTTTCGTGTGACGATTTCCAGGTCCAACTGGTGAGCCAGAGCAATGGCGAGGCCACCCTGCTTTTTGTAGCCAACCCGACCGCGCACAAGCGCGAAACGGCGCTGCGCTTCCCCGGCTCGCGCCTGCTACGCGGAGTCTGGGGCACCACGGAGACGAGAGCGGGAGAAGGCGAGATATGTGTAGAATTGGAGCCCTATAGCGTGCAAGTATGGGAGGTAATTGCATGATTGATCCACACTGGGAACTGGTAGACCTGGACGCCGTCACCTGGCGTCAGCTCGGGCGCTTCTTTGATCCTGGCCAGTACCTGCGCGCGGCCCAGCCAGGAGAGCATGGTCTGTTTCTCCTGCACGAATGCGGGAAAGTTCTGCGCGTGGTCGACTCAAAAACCGGCGTGCGCAGCGATCTCGCGCCCGCCAGCCTGGACGATCCCCAGGAGTGCGCTCGCCAGTTATACGCACGTGGCGAGTGGCAGCGGGTCCACGTGATCGATAAAGCACACCTGGCGCTGGTCGCGCGCGTGGCTCAGGAGACCCCGCGCTGCGAACTCACCCTGGACGCCTATTACCACCAGGTCTATCAACTGCTGTGGGGCACCGCCAGCGGCTACGTCAGCATCCCACCTCATCCCGGCCACTGGCACGGCTGGACATACCAGCAGGTCAGCCAATGGGTCAATGCACTGCCCTTCTCGCCAGCTACTCTCGCCCTGGGCGTCCTCGACCGGGGATGCTGGCAGATCGGCCTGATCCTGCTCTGCGAACAGGGCCGCATCCGCAAAATCACCACCTTCGAGTCCCTCGATCTCCAGGCGCTCGCCTGCGGGCTCAGCGAAGAAACGCTCACTGCCCTGTCTCAGCAGCTCACCGACACCGTAGCCCCGCCAGCAGGTCTCCTGCTCTGCACCCGCGCAGTCTTTGACGCCTGGATTGAGCAAGAAAACAAAACCGCTGTTCTGCTCAATGCCCACCAGCAACGGCAGGCATACTGGCACTGGCAGAGGTAAAAAAGCAATTTCTTTCTCCTGATCTATGCAAGCGTTTACAGCTATTTTCGCCAGAAATAAGAGAAAGCGCGGGCACCTCTGCCCGCCTGGCCATACATTGGCTCTCTCAAGGAGAGTCTGACACGGACCTGGCGCGGGCAAAAGTACGGTCTTGCGCGAAAAAAGTGCCGGTCTTGCGCGAATCAGACATCAAAACGCGCTTGTTCTGGCTTCAGAGGGCATGCTGTCTATCTGCCGACTATCTGCCGACTATCTGCCGATTGAAAAGGTTGACGCTGCACAGAAGAATAGGGTATATCTTCTGTAGCGCGTGTAAGCGCTTGCATAAACTCACATCCCCGGAACATTCATTGCGCGAAAAATACCCTGGCTCAGGCTGTGTTCCCCTGAGCCAGGAAAGGAGGTAATATACCTCAATGACGCTATGGGAGGACAAAGAGATGTTTCTGTCTGTTCTCTAACACGGTAACACATCTGTGTATCTGTCTAAGGAAGGAAAATGAAAACGATGATGTTTCACCGTTTTACACGAAAAACCGTTTTTCTCGTCCTATCCCTGCTTGTTTTGCTCGTTTTTGCCTTGAGTACACTGGTCTTTAAGACGACGGCATTCGCGGCTTCGGCGGTGACGATCAACGGGGGTACAACCTTTCAGACGATTGATGGCTTTGGCTTTTCGGAGGCCTTTGGCCAGGCCAGCAATGTTGAAAACGCGCCCGCCAGCACGCAACAGCAGGTGCTGGATCTGCTCTTTAATACCAGCACGGGCGCTGGCTTTACTATTCTGCGCAATATTATCCCTTCGGATAGCAACCATACCATCGAGCCAAACAGCCCCGGCAGCCCTTCAGCCACGCCGACGTATACCTGGGATGGCAATAACTGGGGCCAGGTCGCGCTCTCCAAACAGGCCATGTCCTATGGCGTATCGCGGATCTACGCCGACGCGTGGAGCGCGCCGGGCTTTATGAAGACCAATGGCTCGGAGAGCAATGGCGGCACGCTCTGCGGCGCGCCTGGCGCCAGCACTTGCAGCACCGGCGACTGGCGAAAGGCATACGCGAACTACATTGTGCAGTACATCAAGGATTATGCCAGTTCTGGCGTGACCATTTCACACGTCGGCTTTGTCAACGAACCCAGCTTCAACGCCAGTTATTCCAGCATGATTATGAGCGGGGCGCAGAGCGCGGACTTTATCAAGATCCTGGGGCCAACCCTGTCCAGCGCTGGTCTCAGCACAAAGATTGTCTGCTGCGATTCCGAGGGCTGGAACCTGGCTTCAGGCGATGTCAGCGCCATCGTGAACGACTCGTCAGCCCTGGCCTTTGTCAACAACTTTTCGAGCCACGGCTATACCGCCGCGCCGGCTTCGCCTATCTCAACCGGCGGTAAGCCGATCTGGGAAACCGAGTGGTCAACCTTCGACAGCCTGGATAATGCCTGGGATGATGGCAGCGATGCTTCTGGCTTTACCTGGGCACAACACATCTACACCGGACTAACCTCGGCCAATCTCA
The DNA here is from genome assembly GCA_036384215.1 of Ktedonobacteraceae bacterium. Taxonomy (GTDB): domain Bacteria; phylum Chloroflexota; class Ktedonobacteria; order Ktedonobacterales; family Ktedonobacteraceae; genus Paraktedonobacter. The sequence goes on from DASVMX010000664.1 coordinate 14,698, forward strand.
GCGCCTTCCTCTACTGGTGGGGCGCGATTGGCAGCAGCACGACCGACAACGAAGGTCTGCTCCAGATCAACGGCAGCAGCGTCTCTGTTTCGGCTCGCCTGTGGGCAATGGCCAACTACAGCCGCTTTGTCCGCCCCGGCGCGGTGCGCATCGGCGCAACCTCCGGCGATAACAACCTGCAGGTCAGCGCGTACAAGAACAGCAACGGCAGCGTCTCCATTGTAGCGCTGAACAGTTCCAGCAGCGCCGTTACCGCCTCGTATGCCCTGTCAGGCACTGGCGTTGCGGACGGCACGACGGTCACTCCCTACCTGACTAATGGCTCGAACAATACCGCGGCTCAGACCAGCACTTCCGTCAACGGCGGCTCGTTCAGCGCAACCATTCCCGCGCGCTCGCTGGTGACCTATGTGCTCAGCGGCACAGGCGGTGGCGTCACCCCTACGCCAACTACTGGCACAACACCCACTCCCACGCCGACCACCGGCACGACTCCCACGCCGACACCGACCATTGGCACAACACCCACAGTGATAACTGGCGCGAGTTGTAATGTTCACTACGCCATCACTAACCAGTGGATCCCCGGCTTTGGCGCGGCCTTTACCATCACCAACACCGGCTCAACCGCGATAAATGGCTGGAGTCTGAAATTCTCGTTCCCCAATGGACAAACGATTACCCAGCTCTGGAATGGAACGTACACGCAGTCCGGCAGCGCGGTCACGATTACCAATGTCTCTTATAACGGCTCCATACCAGCCGGCGGCACAGTCAGTTCAGAGCCCGGCTTCAATGGAACCTGGAGTGGAACCAATTCGCCACCAACCGCGTTTACCCTCAACGGGGTAGCCTGCACAGTGGCCTGATTTTTATGAACAATCGTCGCTTGTTTTTCCTTGCGGCAAGCGACGACTGTTCTCCTCTTTAAAATATGAGAGCGAGCGCCGCGGCTGTAGAACGGGTGGTGAGCAGGCTCATCACCCGTTCAATTTCCCTGGTTCAATCCGAAGGCCGGTGTTGTAGAATGGAAGCACAACATGGTTTTCCAACCAAATCAGAGTATCGATGAAAGAGAGTGAAGCATGGAACTGAAGAACAAGGGAGTTCTGGTCACAGGGGGAGCCTCTGGCCTTGGGGCCGCGTGTGTGCGCTTGTTGGCAGAGCATGGAGCGAAAGTCGTGATCGCGGACCTGAATAGCGAGGGAGGCGAGAGCCTGGCGGAGGAACTGCGCGCCAGCGGGGCAAGCGTCTCTTTCGCGCAGACGAGCGTTACCAACGAAGAATCGGTGCAGACTACTGTTCAGGCTGCGGTCGAGCAATATGGCGGCTTACATATCTTGATTAACTGCACAGGCATCGGCGTGGCCGAAAAAGTCCTGGGCAAAAGTGGCGCGCACAGCCTGGAAAGCTTCCAAAAAGTCATTAGCGTCAACCTGGTTGGCACGTTCAACGCCATCCGCCTGGCAGTGGCAGCCATGTCCGAGAACGAACCAACCACCGGAGGTGAACGCGGCGTGATCATCAACACCGCCTCGGTCGCCGCCTTCGACGGCCAGATCGGCCAGGCAGCCTACTCCGCCTCCAAAGGCGGCATCGTCGGCATGACCCTGCCCATTGCCCGCGAAGTGGCCCGCTACGGCATTCGCGTCATGACCATCGCTCCCGGAATTTTTGAAACGCCCTTGTTGGGTGCCCTGCCTGAACCCGCGCGCATCTCCCTCGGCCAGCAAGTCCCCTTTCCGCCTCGCCTTGGCAAGCCTCCCGAGTACGCTGCACTGGCGAAGCATATCATCGAGAACGAGATGCTGAACGGCGAAGTTATCAGATTAGATGGGGCAATAAGGATGGCCCCGCGGTAAGATGAAACGAACGCTTCGAGGATGGTATGAAGCATTATTAATCTTGATGTAGCTAATACTATTCTGTTCGTTTTCATTTTGCGCCGCCTGCGGCGGCGCAAAATGAAAGAAAAAAGGTTTTTGCGAGGACACCTCGCGCTCCGACAGGGGCGCTGCCCCTGCACCCCGTAAGAAACTACCAAAGTAGGACTAACCCGGTGTGCAAGTTTTTCTTCAATCTTCTCGTTTGGAGTGAGGTGGGGGGGGGGGGGGGGGGGGGGGGGGGGGGG
>DASVMX010000665.1:0-6748 GCA_036384215.1 Ktedonobacteraceae bacterium
CTCTTGCATGGGGTTTTCCTTTCACTTTCTCCAACACCTTCCTTGCGCCGCTCTATTCTCGGGAGCCGCCAGGGGGCCTGGGAAGACTTCCCTAACTTTTGCTCCCTGCCCTCGTTGCGCAATGCGTGGTTTTTTGCGCACGCTTTCTTGTTTCTCGAACAAGGATAATGTCTCTCACAAAGAGATGCAAGCAGAAGAGAGAACGGTCCCCAATGTCTCCATGCAAACTGGTCGCATGACCCACGAGACGCTCATGGACGGCTACATGGTAATTTGGCTGAATGTTCGATGGAAACACTGGCGCAGTTTTGTGGGTGAGAAATCCATCACGCGGCGATTTGCTGTGACCATTCAGATCCAGGCTTAACCAGAGGGGCTCTTAAGACCTCCACTCCAGCTCTTGCAAGACCCATGTATTGCCATCAGGATCGCTGAACGTAGCGTAGTATAACCCAAAATGCTGATTGCTCACGAGCCACCAGCAGTTGTACAGTTGCCCGATGCAGCCTCCTGGCTAGCCTTTTTCGACGGGGTCTACGAGACCTACCGAAAGCATGGGATTCCCAAAACCATGCAGCAGTTTGGAAGTTCGATACTTGGAAGCGGCGACATCCAGGTGCTGGAGCAGGTGAGGCGTGAACACACAAATGAGGAGGCCCTCGCATCTGTATCGGTAATCAATTTGCCCTCACCGAGACCCAACTCATCCTGGCGACGATCCTGCCCCGCTATCAGTTCCGCCTCCTGCCAGGAGCGCGCGTGATCCCGGAGCCTCTGATCACGTTGCGACCAGGAGGGGGCAAACTATTGATGACGGCCCATCGACGGGGAGGGGAAAATGAAAGCGTAGCGAAAACTCCCTCATTTCAATCTCTTCTTAGGGGTCGAGCATTGTATTATAAGCCCAGATCAGGACAGAGCACAAACGGAGGGGTGTCACGTTTGCCCCGTGCTCTCTCGTCTCCTGTACGAGCCTCTGAGAGGCATGCTTCAAAGAACAAACAAGAGAGGAAATACCATGCAACATATTCTAGTCACAGGTGGCACCGGGACGCTCGGTCGCCAGATCGTCCCCCGACTCCGGAACGCCGGCTGCAAGGTACGAGTGCTCAGCAGGATCACCCGCGAGGTCAGGGAGGGGATCGAGTACATGAGTGGTGATCTGGCCACGGGTGAGGGGATCAAAGCCGCGGTGCAGGGGGTCGAGATCATCGTGCACTGTGCGGGCAGCGCAAAGGGCGACGAGGAGAAGACGCTGAACCTGGTCCGGGCAGCGTCGGGGACCGGGGTGCGGCACCTGGTGTACATCTCCGTCGTCGGTGCCGACCAGGTCCCAGTCAAAAGTGGCATCGACCGCACCATGTTCGGCTACTTCTCCTCCAAGCTGGCCGCCGAGCGCCTGGTGGCCGCTTCCGGCCTACCATGGACAACGCTACGCGCTACCCAGTTCCACGACTGGTTCGTCACGTATGCACAGGTCATGGCAAAGCTGCCCGTCGTGCCGGCTTTTGCGGGCATCCGGTTCCAACCCGTCGACACTGGCGAGGTGGCGGCCCGGCTGGTGCAGCTTGCTCTCGGTGAGCCTGCCGGCCTGGTACCCGACCTCGGTGGACCGCGGGCGTACCCCATGACCGAGCTGCTACGCTCCTACCTGCACGCCACTCAAAAGTCGCGGCTGATCATGCCGGTCCGGCAACCGGGTCAGGCCGCCCGCGCAATGAGGGCCGGCGCCAACCTGACTCCCGACCATGCCGACGGGAAGCGGACCTGGGAGGAGTTCCTCGCCGACCGGGTGAGTTCGTCAAGCGACAACTGGTCTCGCCTGCCGTAACGGCCGACAAGGTGTTGCGAGCAACGCGACGATGCGTGTCGCGTTGCTTACCGAGCCGGAATCCCGGAAGCGATACCGATTGGTGAACTGCCGGTGCTGGTTCCGGGCCCGGCGGTCATGCTCATCGGCGTCGAGGTGTCGGCGGTCAACCCGGCCGATACCCGACGCCGATGTCCCTGCCGTTCGTCGTCAGCTGCGATCACATGTACACACTCTGTCCCAAGAGCGCGTCCTTGAACCCTTGGGAATGGTGGATACGAGCTTCGTGGTGCCGCCCGAAAAACGAAACCGATTGTCTGTTCTCTATGGGCCTGCACCCGAAGAAAAACTAGCTGTGGTCGATCATCCTGCAGCCTCGGGCTGGGCTGATGAACCTCTTTTCCATCCGCCGGAGCCGGGCTCGTTTCTACCGCTGACGATTATCTGCGTTTTGGACGTATGTTGCTGGGTAAGGGGGCATTGGATGGGGTTCGCATTCTCTCACCCCAAACAGTGAAAGCGATAATAACCGATCACCTCACGCCCGAGCAACACGCCCATGGCATCTTTGGGAATCACCAAAAGTGAGGGAGTTACAGATAATCTTTCTATTTTTGCCTGGAAGTCTCTTATTTGGCTTTATGCTTCGCTCGAAGCCGAGAAATACAGCTTGCTTGCTTACCTCAAAACGATGCCCAAAGCCATCTGAGCGTTAGCCAGCAACGTTGACACTCTCTTTTTTCGACAGGTACAATAAGATAGCCAATAAACTCAAAGGGCAAGCTCTACTCTTGCGTTCCGCAACAAAAGAAGATGAGGCAATTATACGATGAAGATGTATGTCTGTGTTAAACAGATTCCCGATCCTAACACTGTGGTTAGCAAGCTCGACCCGAACACAAAGCGGCTCGTGCGCAGCGGTGTCTCGCTCGTGCTTGATCCTGGAGACGAGAGCACTATTTCCGCCGCGATTAAGCTGCGCGATACGCTGGGTAACAGTGAATTGACCGCGGTCTGTATGGGTCCGACCAGCGCGCAGGAGGCGATGCGCCGCGCCCTGGCGATGGGGGTCGACCGGGCGATCCTGGTGACTGATCCGGCCCTGGCTGGCTCTGACGCGCTGGGCACGGCGCGCGTGTTGGCGGCTGTGCTGAAAAAAGAAGGCGCGGAACTGATCTTGTGCTCGACCGAGAGCACCGATGGCTATACCGGCATGGTTCCCGGCGCAATCGCTGAATTCCTGGGCATTCCGCAACTCTCCTTCGCCCGCGAGATCCATGTTGAGGGTCAGAAGGCGACGATTCACCGCGTAACTCAGGCGGGCTACCAGGTGGTTGAGTCCTCCCTGCCCGCGGTGGTGACGATTGCCAGCGGCTCGTTCGAAGCTATTTATCCGACTATGAAGGGCATTATGAGCGCCAAGAAAAAGCCCTTTGAGCAGAAGACGCTGGCGGACCTGGGCATCGAGCCCGGACAGGTGGGCGAGGCTGGCGCGCGCGAACGCGTGCTGGCGATAGGCCAGGCCGAGGCGCGCGCCGCAGGCCAGATCATTAAAGACGAGGGCGACGCCGCTCAGAAGATCGCTGATTTCTTGCAGCGTTACCAACTTTTGTAATTTAGAGGAGGAACAGACGATGGCAAAAACTATCTGGACACTGGTCGAGGTTGAATATGGTCATCCGGCTCGCTCCTCCCTGGAGGTGCTGAGCAAGGCAGCGAAACTGGGACGCGCTGAGGCGATTGTGCTGGGCGCGCAGGCCGCGGAAGTGGCAGCACAGTTGGGCGAATATGGCGCGACGAAGGTCTATGTTCACGCGGACGCGGCCTACGACAACTATTTGACACTGCCCGCCGTGGATACAATCAGCGAACTGCTCGCGGCCCACAAACCAGACTTGCTGCTCCTGCCCACAACCTATGACGCCCGTGATATCGCGGCCCGTCTGAACGCGCGCCACAACCTGGGCCTGATTACCGACGCCACTGACCTGCAATATGAGGGCGATGAGCTCAGGGTTACGGTCCCCTGGGGCGGCGAAACCGTTGTGACCGCGACACATCCCCACGGCGGCACCGGCATTGTGCTGGCGCGCCCCAAGGCCTTTAGCGTGGAAAAAATTGGCGGCAGCGCGGAGATCGAGACGCTCTCCATCGCGCTCAAGAGCTCTTCGCAGCAGATCAGGATTCTGGAGCGCGTCGAGGAAGCCAGCGAGGGACCGGCCCTGGAAGAGGCAAGTGTGATCGTCAGCGGCGGGCGTGGCCTGGTCAAAGCCGAAAACTACAGGCTGGTGGAAGATCTGGCCAGCGCGCTGGGCGGCGCGCCTGGCGCGACCCGCGCAATTGTCGACGCGGGCTGGCTGCCCTATAGCTATCAGATCGGCCAGACCGGCAAGACGGTCAAACCGACGCTCTACGTCGCCTGCGGTATCAGCGGCGCGATCCAGCACCTGGCCGGGATGAAAGGTTCCAAGTATATCGTCGCGATTAACAAGGACGAAAACGCGCCTATCTTCTCCGCGGCTGACCTGGGTGTAGTGGGCGATGCCCTGAGCATTCTGCCCCAGTTGACCGCCGAAGTGAAGAAGCGCAAAGCGCATTAAGCACTCCCGAATTGTTCAGACCCGATCCTTCGCTCCGTTGCGTAAGCCGGAGCGGAGCGGGGATCACGTCGAGTAGCCTGCTCACAATGGCGTGCTGGCTGCTACAGCAACGGAGGTTTTTCGTTCTATGACTCCCATCATTTCCCCTACCGGGAACTGGATTGGCCTTGTGCTCTTCCTGTTACTGGCAGCCGCGGGCGTTGGCATCTTTGCCGTGCGCGCGGGCGAGCTGGTCATGCTGCTGGTAAAAGCGCGTCCCGAGGACCGCACCGATCGCATCGACGATCGTATCAGCGAGTTCTTCAAAGTCGTGCTGGGCCAGAGCGGCGTTCTGCGCGACCCCATTCCCGGCATCGCACACTTTTTCACCTTCTGGGGTTTTATTATTATCCAGGTTGGCCTGCTCGACCTGATTATCAGGGCCTTCGGCTTTGAGATTCCCTTCATCGGGGGCAATCCCGGCTTTGTGGCCACGCTGGATGTGTTTATCATCCTGGTCACAGTCGCCCTGGTGGTCTTCTCAATCAGGCGCGCGGTCTTCCATCCCAGACAGCTCCAGAGCTTCCGCCATGGTCCCTGGGATGGCTTCATCATCCTGGGCCTGATCCTGCTCGTGCTGGTCACACTGGCCTTTACCGAGGCCTTCGAGTATGCCGCGAGCAATGGCGCCGAGTGGTCGCTCTTCGGCCAGTGGATCGGTCCCTGGTTCAGCAGCCTGGGCACAGCGACGAATATGGTGCTCTTCCGCGTCATATGGTGGATTCACATGGGCACCTTCTTCTTCTTCCTGTGCTACCTGCCGCGCTCGAAACATCTGCACCTGATGGCCACGCCCTTCAACGTTTTCTTCCGCAACTATAAACCCATGGGCGCTCTGCCGCTGATGGAGAATATCGAGGAGCGCGAAGATTACGGCGTGGCGAAGGCTGAGCAGTTCACCTGGAAACAACTGCTGGACGGCTATGCCTGTACCGAGTGCGGACGCTGTAACACGGTCTGTCCAGCCACTAACACCGGCAAACCGCTGATGCCTAAAGAGATCATCCTGGGTGTCAAAGAAGCACTGTTCGCCGATAGCGCGGAGATCCTCGGCAAAGAGAGTCCCTGGGCCAAACTGGCTCCTCTGGGCACGCGCGCGGGCGACATGGCCCGTCTGGGTAAAGAACCCGAAGCATTGATCGGGGGCGCGATCTCTAAAGAAGCACTCTGGGCCTGCACGACCTGTAGCGCCTGCATGGAGATCTGCCCGGTCGCCATCGAGCACGTGCCAAAGATCGTCGACATGCGCCGCCAACTGGTCATGGAAGAGAGTGAATTCCCCACGGAAGTCACCTCCCTCTTCAACAACATCGAACGCAATGGCAATCCCTGGGAGATCAGCAACGACAAACGCGCCGCCTGGGCCGCAGGCCTGGATATCCCGCTGATGTCCGAGAATCCCGACGCGGACATCCTCTACTGGGTTGGCTGCATGGGCTCCTTCGACGAGCGTAACAAGAAAGTCGCCACCTCGGTCGCGAAGATTCTCAAGGCCGCCGGGGTCAACTTCGCCATCCTGGGACCGGAAGAATCCTGCAATGGCGATCCCGCGCGCCGCATCGGCAACGAATACCTGTGGCAGATGCAGGCGCAGCAGAACATCGAGACCCTGGACGGCTACGGCTTCAACCGTACGAAGAACGCGGAAAACGGGCATAACGGCCACAATGGTGCGGCAGTCAAACACCGTACCATCCTCACCGCCTGCCCGCACTGCTTCAACACCCTTGGCAACGAGTATCCGCAGTTGGGCGGCGATTACGAGGTCGTGCACCACACAGCCTTCATCGACAAACTGCTCGCGGACGAAAAGATCACGCTGCCAGAAGGCTTCGACGAGCGCAAGTTGACCTACCACGATCCGTGCTACATCGGACGCTACAACGGGATCTACGAAGAGCCGCGCCGCGTACTGACCGTGCTCAACAGCAGCGGCGTCACGGAAATGCCGCGCAATCGCAATAAGAGCTTCTGCTGCGGCGGCGGCGGCGGGCGCGCCTGGATGGAAGAGAAGATCGGCAAACGTGTCAACCAGACGCGCATGCAAGAAGCCCTCAACACCGGCGCCGAAGTCCTGGCCGCGGCCTGCCCCTTCTGCATTACCATGTTCGACGATGGCATCAAAGGCCTTGAAGCCGAGGACAAGATGCACATCGAAGACATCGCGGAAATCGTGGCCAGCGCCCTGGAGGCAAACCCGGCAGACGCCTCGGTCAAAAATCCAGCGTTGTAGAGGGATCAAAGGGGCCGAGGGACGGACGAGGGACAAAAACCGAACATTTCAAATGTTCGGTTTTTG
>DASVMX010000666.1:0-7998 GCA_036384215.1 Ktedonobacteraceae bacterium
CGTTTTTCTGGCTGCGCCAGAAAAACGCGCTTCTTCTTGCCCTGTCGCGAGTAGCACAGGCACGAGTTTACAAGAAAAGTTAGCATTCATAGACTCTGGCTTAGTTGGATTAGACGCTTCCCAGTTATTATTTTTATTCTCCCAGGGAATAATTCAAAAGCAAACAATTGCAATAATTATTAGAAGCCGTGTCAGGGTCGATAATGGATTGACAGTAGATCACTTTTTACCTACAATTAGATTAGCCTCTGTTACGCAAGCGACGAAGCACTGTAAAGAGACGCATCCACAGCACGATGGGAATACACTTATTTGGAGGCGCATCTGACAATGAAACAAGGCACTGCAAGCTCTATTGAGCGCAGACGACAGGCAGCGACGGTTGCCGCACTGCCTTTGTCTGGCGGGCTGCGCCCGCGCGAAATCTCTACTCTATCCGCTTTCTGGTTTAAAAACATTACGCTGCAAAACATTGCTTCGGCTCAGGTCCTTGCTCGCCCACGCTTCTGCTCCTCCTCCCATGCTCCAAACTGTACCTGTACCAGCGCCCGCCATTCCTAATCTCCTGGCAAGCTGGCTGGCCACAATTCGCTGTCCCCTTTCTGACCGGGCACCGCTCGGCGTGAGCCCATCTTTCTAAGACGCTTACGCTTCCCAGGCTGGCTCATACCCTTTAGAAGGCTTTGTCAGAGATTCCCGGCTCGCTCTGCTTTCCCAGACCCGCAAAACGGGATGGCATAGGTTTTACGGGCACATGGCGGAATCACACATGCCTCACAAATGAAAACAAACTGGCCGCTGCTAGATGCATAAGCGGTTGGCTTCGATTTATATTATTTACAGGTGCATACGATAATTCCACAGACATAAGCACCTTCTCACAGCATAAAGGGGAGAAATCTGTGAACGTCAATCATCTATCCGGCAAAGTAGAAAGGCCGGAACAGAGCACACCCGTTGAGGTAGTGCGCAAGGGTCGTCTGGATCTTATGGTTCTGCAAACTATGGCTAGAAAAATTACAGTGACGCTGCGCGCGTTGCAACAAATCGGCGAGAAGGCGCTGCCGCTTTCTTATGCATTTGAGGAATGGCGCGGTCGCCAGCACCGCATGATTATCTTCGCCCCTCAGGAACTGCTCACATCAGAAGAGATGCGCTTTGTGGGCTTTGTGAGCGGCAGAAACGAGACAGCTGAACAACATATTGTCGATGCGATCTTTCGCGCGGATGAGCTGATGCTGGCTGAACTGGCGCGCATTCCGGGACTCTTGAGTTATTCTTCGCTGGAGCTGCGCCCTTGCACCTGGTACAACCTGGTCCTGTTCCGCGATCCCGGCGTGAAATCGCATGTCAAAGGCATTGACGCGCACCGCCACGCCGCCTATCTGTTGTCGCCCGCTTACTACGCGTGGATTCGCCTGAATAATGGCGTGCTTTCCGGCGGACTCGCTCGCCCGGAATGGCACCTGAACAATACCAAACATTACCGCTTCTTCGGCGCGCAGCAACCGCCCGTCGTGCGCGAAGTGACCTACGAAACGTGTACCGGCGCCTGCTAGACAGGCGCGAAAGGAGCTTTTCCCTATGGGAGATGAAATACAGGATCTCACTATTATCGGCGGCGGCGTGATGGGCCTCTTTACCGCCTATTATGCCTCCAGATTTGTCCCGCGCGTGACTATTCTGGAAAAGTCATATGTTGGGAACAAACACACGGCCTCGTTTAGCTATACCCGCTCGATCCGCAACGATTACCTGGATGCTCACTACGCCAGGCTGGCCTACGAAGCTCGCCAATTGTGGCTGACCTTCCAGCAAAACTCCGCCGAACCGTGCATCATCGAATGTGGATGTCTGAACATAGCTAAAGAAAATGTAACGCCTGCGTTGGACGAGACATACGCGGTCCAGAGCTTTAAAACGCTGACCGACCTTCACCTGCGGGCACGCGAGTTCACCCGCGAGACACTGCAAGAGCAGTTCCCGCAGTTCTCCGCGGATCTGGGGCGCCTGGATGTCGAGGCCGGTCTGCTCTACGTGCCAGCGGTGACGCAGGCCCTGCAAACCGCGCTGCGCGAGCGAGGCGTGCGCATTGTAGAACGCGTGGAGATACGCCAGGTTGAGCAGCAAAACGGTGAGCTGCTCATTCACACCAGCGCGGGCGATTACCTCAGCAAAAAACTGGTGATTACGGCGGGCCTGGGCACCAATGAAGTGATCAAGCTGATTCCCGGCAACACGGTCCAGTTTCCGCTTTCGCCCGACCGTCCCAGCCAGTGCAAGTACTTCATCCCCCCGGCGTCCAAACGCGCGCAGTTTACCTCGGATGTGCTTCCTGTATTTGCGTATCTCGATGTTGGCATCTACGGCCATCCGATCTACGAGGGTCGGACGCCGGGCGTGAAGATCGGTTTTTACAATCCCCCGGATGTGCAAACCTCAAACACCCACATCAAGGATGTTCACAGCTTTGTGGCGGAATGCCTGCCCGGCCTGCTGGACGCGGAAGCGGTCGATGTGCAGGACGTTGACCAGTGTTTCTACGACCTGGTGGGTGACGACGATTTTATCCTCGGCAATCTGCCGGGCTTTGACAACATTTTCGTAGGCGTGGGCTGGCGCGGCACCGGCTATAAATACGCGCCCTGGGTTGGCCAGACCCTGACGCAGTTGGCCTGCCAGGCAGGCACGGTCTATGACATTACGCGCTTTACCCCCGTGCGTTTCGTCCCGGCAAGCGCCTGATCTGTCACAACAACGTAGAACAACCTGCAAAAAGCAAATAAGAACAACAATGCGCATGAGAAAAATAACAAGGAGCACAAGATGACACAGAGAACGAGCAGAGGCATTCTGACGCGCCTGCAAGAAGGCGTGGTGATCGGCGGCGAGGGCTATGTTTTTGAGCTTGAACGCCGGGGCTATATTAAGGCAGGCCCGTATGTGCCGGAGGTGATTCTGGATTTTCCAGAGGCAGTCCGGGAACTGCACCGCGAATTTTTGCGTGCGGGCTGCGAGGTGATGGTGGCGCTGACCTATTACGCGCACCGCGAGAAGCTCAGAGATGTTGGACGCGAAAATGACCTGGAGCAGATGAATCGCCAGGCCGTGCGCCTGGCTAACGAGGTTGCGCGCGAAGGGGATGCGCTGGTGGCGGGCAATATCTGCAATACCTGGTCCTACGATCCAGCGCGGCCCGAGGAGAGCGGCAAGGTCGTGCGCGCCCAGTATGAAGAACAACTGGGCTGGGCCGTGGAAGAGGGTATCGACTTTGTGATTGCCGAGACCAACGATTACCTGGGCGAGGCGCTGATCGGGCTGGATGTGATTAAAAAGCTGGGCCTGCCCGCAATGGTAACTCTGGCCTCGGTCCAACCTGAGCAGACGCGCGATGGCTATGACTATGCCGAAGCCTGCAAGATCCTGGCCGACCACGGGGCTGACATCGTGGGTTTGAATTGCGACCGCGGGCCAGCAACCATGCTACCCATTATAGAAAAAGTGCGCGCCAGCGTCCCGTGCTATGTCGCGGCCCAGCCTGTGCCCTACAAAACGCACAGCCACGCGCCCACTTTTGAGTCGCTGGAACTGGAAAACGGTACGCGCGCCTTCCCACTGGCCCTGGAGCCATTCCTGCACAACCGCTTTGAAATGGCCGACTTTGCGCGCAAAGCTCAGGCTCTGGGAGTCAACTACATTGGCATCTGCTGCGGTGGCGCTCCCCACTATGTACGAGCCATAGCCGAAGCTCTGGGCAGAACCGCGCCCGCGAGCAAATACTCGCCCGCGATGGACCTGCATCCCATGCTCGGCACGCGCGTAGACGAGAAAGACCAGGTCTTTCTTGGAGACTGGAAATCGTAGACCTAGCTGGGAATTGGATTTTTCGCCAATAACCATATCAGGAGGAATGCTATGTTACAGATGAATATTCGTCTGACAACTCTGCTCTCGCCCGCGCTCTACGAGACGTATGATTATATCACGCGCTACCTTGGTGAGCGCCTCGGTCTCTCAACGAGCCTGCACACGGGACAGGAGCTGGCGGAGTTCGCGCGTGGAGAGGCCGAGATCGGCTTTCTCTGCGGGCTGCTCTATGTCCACCTGAGCCGGGCTTCCTCCTGTCCCATGGAACTCCTGGCAGCTCCGGTGCTGCTGGGCGAGCGTTACCAGGATGCCCCGCGCTATTTTTCGGATGTGATTGTCCGCAATGACAGTCCCTATACCTCTTTCGAGGATCTGCGCGGCTGCGTCTGGGCCTATAACGAACGCGCGTCGCACTCAGGCTATAACCTGGTCGCCTATAGCCTGCTCCAGCGCGGCCTTGGACCAGACTATTTTCGCCTGACTATCGAAACGGGCGCGCACCTGCAATCCCTGCGCGCCATTCTCGATGGCCAGGCCGCTGCCGCTGCCCTGGACTCGCATCTCTTCGATGTCATGCTTCACCAGCAGCCGGATTTGAGAAAGCGTCTGCGCGTCGTCGACGTGCTCGGCCCATCACCCATTCCGCCGCTGGTCATAGCAAAACGCCTGAGCCCTGACCTCAAACAACGCCTCCGGGAAACTCTGCTCACCATGCACCACGATCCTCAGGCAGCCCACGAACTGAGCAAAGGCCAGATCAAACGTTTTGCATCCATCACCGACGAAGACTATGATCCCATGCGCACTATGTTCACCCACGTGCAGCAGAGCGTCTTCGCCGTGTGAATCTGTGAAACTCAAACGCCATCGGAAACTGTCCGTCTCGAAAACGTTACGAACGGCGAGAGATCTCTGTTCCTTTTCGAGATATTTAAACAATATCTCACTATCAAACTCCATTATCAGCCTTCTGCTTGACGGCATCTCGCAAAACGACCGCGATATTATCAGGCAGAGGAGGAATGTTCAGCGCGAAGTAGGCGTTTATTTCCGCTCCCATCAGGAGAATTACCGCGAAATAGTAGAAGAAAACCAGGAGGATAAGCAGGAAACCAGCGGTACCGGTATAGCTGCCCATAAAATGCGTGATATAAAAGGGGAATAAAACAAGGAAGACTTCCAGGCCAAAGGCGGCAACTAACGCGCCGCGCCAGCTATGACGAAAACTCAATTTCTGATTGGGGACCACAATATAGATGATCTCAAAAAGAATCCAGCCAATCACCAGGCCGGTAAAGACCCCGGCAAGACCAAGGATGAACACGTTGCTGGTCAGTTGAATAACGCCAGGTATCTGGTTAATAACTGGAACCAGCGCCAGAGCATGGAGGAGCGCTGGCGCTGACGAGGCAAATACGAGCAGCGGAATCAATACGAGAAAAGCCAGCATCATCAAGATCGCCATGATGTTTTGAGAGATGATATTGCGCGGCGCGGTACGGTAAATGATATCAAAATAGCCTTCAATCGAGACAAACAGGCGCGATCCCCCGAAGATCGCCGCGAGCACGGCCAGCACGCCCAGGATGCCTGCTTTCTGGCGCAGAGAGGTGAGGGCTATATCAATAATGCCTATGGCGTGCAAAGTCACAGGAAAGAGTTGCTGAATACGCGCAATAAGGTCCGCGGTCGCTTGCGCGTTAAGGTTGCCGATGGTTAAGCCAAAGATTGCCACCAGCGCGATAAAAACGGGCACCATGGCGGTCATCAGGTTATACGCCAGGCCCGAAGCCGAGTTCATGCCCCAGTCGTTGTTAAACTTTACAAAAAGCTCGCGCAGCGGCCCGATTCGTGCCAGTTGCTTTTCCAGAATATTTACAAAAAGCTGGCGCTTTGTGTCTTGCGGACTATTTTGCATATCTCACCTGAAGCGCACGTGTGTTGTCACTCGTCCCTACCTAAGAAAGTCCTACCGTTTTCATAAGAAAGCAGCGTTATAACTTCCTTGAAAAGGGATTATAACGCCATTATAGCCATTCAGGTATGATAAACCTGAGAGCGGGGGCGATGCGCTTCTTCTTCCTGCCAGGTCGGATTGGCCCGGATCTGGTTGGCGGACTCTCTGTGAAAACGGTGCGTGTCCTCCCGCACGTTTGGATTATAAGACTCCCAGTCGTCCAGATGACCAATGAGTAAGTGGTGATCTCTCCCCCTGGCTTCACATAATGTAATCAGATTACGCGGGTCGAGCTCCAGTTCAGGATAAAGATGGAAAGGTTTGATATGATGCACCTGCAATTGCGATCCTTTATAGCCGCAGGCCACACAGGTGGGCTCGTGCAGCAAATGTTCGTGCTCCACCCTGGACCATTCCGGGCTGCGCTCGCGTCCATGCCGGCGCGCTATTTCTAGCCCATGATCCCATTTTTTTGCGCGGGTGAGTTTCCTCTTGCGCGCGCCCTTGCCAGAAGCTCTTCTTGTAAATCTACGAGAGCGATTAATCAGGTGTAGCAAAAGCCCCAGCACAAGAATGCCAGCTACTATTTCTACCAGCGTCGATACCGGTATGACAATGTGCATGTGTTTCCTCCCTGGCGTCTGGGGTCACAATCTCCAATTTATATACAGATAAACAGGCTTCTAATAATAGAAGGCACGCACGGGCAGTAAAGTTTCAAGATGATCTCAGGCTATAGGAAGAGCGAGGCGCGCCTGGAGGGACTGAAAAGGCTATGCATCTGGCGAAAAAACATGCTATCATGAGACTTGAGATCGATGAGAGGCTGTGCCTTGCAATACGAAGGAGAGAAAAGATGGCGCGCTACTTTACGCGCGAAGAAGCGGAGACGCTCTTACCCCAGGTGAGCGTGGTTTTGCGCGATATCCAGCGCGAGCACGCGGCCATGAAAGAGTGTGAATTAGAGATGGAAGGGCTGGAAATGCAAGCCCGCGGAAATGGGCACCATCTGCACGAACGCATTGCGAAAGTCCAGAAAGCGCTGATCCAGAGTATGCAGGCTCTGCGCGCGCTGGCGGCGGAGTTGGAGCGTTTTGGCTGCGAATTAAAAGATCCTGAGACGGGGTTGATCGATTTCCTCGGGCTGCGCGACGGGCGCGAGATCTACCTCTGCTGGCGGCTGGGCGAGGAGCGTATCAATTACTGGCACGAGCTGCACACTGGCTTCGCCGGTCGCCAGCCATTTTAAGCCCATGACCACCATTCGCGCGGCTCTCGATGCCGCCTCACAGCGCCTCACAGCGGTCAGGCAGCTCAACCTGCTCCCGGTCGATAATCCCCGCCTGGATGCCCAGCTCCTCCTGTGCGCGGTCCTTGACAAGGAGCGCAGCTATCTCTACATGTACCCCGAGCAAGAGCTAACTCCCGCCCAGGAGGCTCGCTGGCAAACGCTGCTGGCACGGCGCGAACAGGGAGAGCCAGTCGCGTATCTGATCGAACAAAAGGCTTTTTACGGGCTGGATTTCACCGTCGATAGACGCGTCCTGATTCCGCGCCCCGAGACAGAGCTGCTGGTCGAAGCTGCCCTGGCTGACTGCCGCGGGCGCCTGGACAGCGGGCAAACGCCTGTGCTGGCCGATATCGGCACGGGCAGCGGCGCTATTCCGATCAGCATCGCCGTCCACGAGCCCCGCCTGCCCTATCTCTATGCCTGCGATGTCTCCCCGGACGCGCTGGCTGTGGCGAGCCTGAACTGCCAGCGCCACGATGTTTCCGAACGCGTGCGTCTTCTACAAGGCAATCTGCTGGAACCGCTGCCTGAGCCAGTTGATCTGCTACTGGCCAATCTGCCTTACGTCGGCACAGATGAGCAGGCCACTATGACGCCTGATGTGCTGAATTACGAGCCGCACCTGGCGCTCTTCAGCGGACCCGAAGGTCTGGATCTGCTCCAAACCCTGCTGCGCGAGGCCCAGCACAGCCGCAAGCTGCGCCCCGGAGCCTCCCTTTTTCTAGAAATCGGTTACCGCCAGCGCGAACCACTCAGCCACCTGGCTCAACAGATCTGGCCCACAGCCCATGTCACCTGCCTGCAAGATTACGCCGGCTGGGACCGCGTTCTCCACATCGAATTGTTGTAAGCTGAGCAAAACGTGGGCCAGGTTCATAAAATT
>DASVMX010000667.1:0-3726 GCA_036384215.1 Ktedonobacteraceae bacterium
ACGTCGCGCGGCGACGGGAGAGAGCAGCTTGCCTGCTCCCCACCGGCGATGCAGCAACGGAGCTGGCCTCCGTTGTGATTCCTCATGCCTCCAGGATAATTTGCCTCTGATGCCAAATGGGCTGCTGCTGGGTATAGAGGAGGACGAGCGGCTTTTAGCCGGGCTGCGAGCCGGGACGCCTGCTCTGCTGGGCGCAGGCAGACTGGTGCTGGAGGCTCTTTCCTGTTCGCTGGATTGTAGCCAGTGCTGGCGCTGGAGCCCACGCATCGAGCAGCCTCCAGAATTGGATGCTGAACTGCTACGGGCGAATGCGCGCTGGCTGGCGCGGTTTTGCCAGGTTCAGCGGCCAGCGATGGCCAGCGCGACGCCGGAACTTGAGGAGGGTGAAACCGTCCTGGAACTGGCCGCGCGTATCTGCGGGCGCGGTCCCGGCCTGACGCCGAGCGGGGATGATTTTCTGGCCGGCTGGCTGGCCTCCTGCTGGCTGCTCTATGGTCCTCACCCTGTCTTCCTCGCCGCTGGACAGCGCATTGCCAAGATCGCCGGCCAGCGCACAAATACCCTTAGCCAGTGCTGGCTGGCCTGCGCGGTCGCGGGCGATGTCGCCTATCCGATCCATGCCTTGCTAGCTTCCTTACTCAGCAACGACCGCGAACTCCTTGAACTGGCCGCCAGCAATGTCCTGGCACTCGGCGCGACCTCGGGCTATGATCTGCTCCAGGGCGTCCTGGCTGGTATCGAGCAATTTCCGCTTTTCTAATCACAACAGCAGAGAAAGCACAGGCCTTAGTGTCCCCAAATAGGGATTCCTCCTACTAGGCAAGCGAGTACGAGGGGATTTATACTGGAAGCACTATTTTCGTTTTGGATTTAAAATCCCGAATTCCGTTTTCACAAAAGAAGAGTTAAGTAGATCATGGCGTTGCCACCAATTCCTATTTCACCAGAGAAATCAGGTTCTGACAATACATCAGGCGAGCCAGGGAAGAAACGCGAGAGAAGCTGGCGGAGCTGGCTGGTGCTGGTTGTGCTGGCGCTTCTGATTGTGCTGACTCTGCTGGGTGGACAATGGCTGGGCCGGAAGCAGAATAGTATGCTGCCTGGCAGGCCGCTGTCGTATCCGCAGACGCACCTGCACACAGTCGTGCTGAGCCCGCGCGCGGGCGTGGTCTACCTGGGTACGCATTATGGCCTGTTTACGAGTACGGATGGCGGACGCAGTTGGCCTCAGAACCAGGGCGCGCTGAATACCAGTATGATTACCGCGGTGGCGGCCAGCCCAGGCAATCCAGATCTCCTGGCGGTGCTGGCCATTCCCACCAGCGGGCTGAGTGGTCAGATGGGGGTGTATGTCAGCGCGAACGCGGGCCGCGACTGGCATTTGAGTACGCCTGCCGGGCTCTCGACCACGGCCTATCCCTATACTATTCTCAGCGCCCCCGGCGCGGGTGGCCGCTTCTATGTCTTTTTTAACTACGCAGGCTGGTTTGAGACGCGCGATCTGGGCCAGCACTGGCAGGCCATTACCAGTGGCTCGCTCTCCAACATCCAGACGCCTTCGCTGCTGGTCGATCCCGCTCAACCTGAACATCTCTTGCTGGGAGGTGATCTGGGCCTCTTTGAGACGCGCGACGATGGGCAGAGCTGGCAGCAGATCAAGGGCGTCAGCGGCAACGTGCTGGCCCTGGTCGCGACCGAGCCCGCAGGCAAGGCGCCGCGCACCGTTTTCGCCGCCACCGACCAGGGTTTGTATCGCTGGCAAGACCAGCCGAACAGCGGCGAACAGGCAGATATCATCAGTCTCACCAGCCTGCCCGCGTCCCCGGCTCCCACGCACCTGGAGCTTAGCGCGGACGGCCGCTCGCTCTATGCGCTGTTCGGCTCAGATCTCTGGCTCTCTTCCGACCAGGGGAATACCTGGCGACGGCTCTGGCACTTTACACGCGGCGATATGGTCTCGCTCATCCTCAACCCGGACAACCCGCGCGAACTGCTGGCCGGTTTTTTCGCGCCAGCCCTTGTCCTGATGAGTACTGATGCAGGTACATCATGGCAAACTCTGACATACTAAATATCTACGGCTGTCCGCGCCACAAATTAGGGATTCATCCTAATGACAGCGCGCACCCGATGATTTAAGCTTGAGGCAGAATACGGTCATATCTGAAAGGCACGATTTTTATGCATACAACTCGCTCCACCATCAAGGTTCTGCTTGCGGCGCTGGCCAGCCTGGCGCTAATCTGCGTAACCGCGGGCGCGGCCTTCGCGGCTTCCGCTCGACCGGCCATGCCCTTCCACGCGGCGGTCTTGAGTTCTGATCCCGCGATTGGCTCAACGATTGCTCAGGCGCCGACCAAAGTAACTGTTTTCACGGCTGAAAATATGAATCCTGACCCGGCAAAAAGCAATTTACAGATCTTTGGTCCCAGCGCGGAAGCCACCAATGCTCTGATCAGCCAGGGCAATGCTCAGATATCTCTTTCCAACCCGAAACAAATGTCGATCAATATCACGCCTACCGCAGGCCACACCAGCGGGGTGTATATCGTTTTCTGGAAGACGGTCTCTGCTGACGATGGCGATCCCGATTCTGGCTCTTTTACTTTCACGGTCAATCCCGCCGCCGCTAGCAGTACGCCAACGGCTACAGCCACAAAAACGACCGCGCCAGCCACCACTACTACAAATACTAACAGCGGCGCGCCTCTCTGGGTGCCCATCGTGGCCGCGCTTGTTGCGCTGATCGTTGGCCTTGGCGCGGGCTTTGGCCTGGGACGCCGCAAGCCAGCCGCTTCTTCCATTGGAGCCATGCGCGCCTCCATTGCTCAAGATGACAAAGAAGCCGCAGGGAAGCGTCCATAGCAAGGGGTGCGACTCACCTTGTTGCAAACGGGGCTGCTGAGCACACCGGACGCGCCGGCCTGGTGCTGCATCGGCGGCAGCCTCGGAGGCTGCGCTCCAATACCTCTCAAATAGCCATCTCGATGGGGAGCAAGCCGATGGCAAAGAAGTGAGTCGCACACCATAGCAGGCAAACGCTTGACCTTTTCAGCTTTTCCATGTACGCTTCCTCAAGATGTGTGCGTCCTGGCTGAGGCGCAATGGCGACCCGCTTGAGGAGGCTGCAATACAGATACAACAACTCACGAGGGAATTATCATGCGCGTTCGGCCTTTTGTCTGGATCATGCTTGTCGCCACCTGTGCTGGCGTGCTGATCTTCGCCATGAACATCTCGCTTAACAAAGCGGTCCCGCTCCTGGCACACATTGAGCAAATCTCGACCACAGGTCCGGGTGCTGCTCTCGTGCGCCTGCGTCTGACCGATTCCGAAGGTCTGCCCGTCGACCAGGCCAGAGTCACGCCCCAGGCCTCCATGCCCAACATGCCAATGGAGCCTCAGTTCACCACCGTTCAGCCGCTTGGCCAGGGGCTTTACCTGACCAACATCAACTTCTCCATGACCGGCTCCTGGGAAATTGACATAACTGCACATGCCGATGGTTTCTCCACGCTAAAACAGAGCATTACGATCAAAGTGGGTTGATATTCCCCGGACTCCTCTGCACCTGCGGTGCAGAGATATTCGTAATTAATTAATATAACCTGGCGAAGCACCACAGGTGCTGAGGTATTCGTAATTAATTAACGCCATGTGCAAGTTTCTTCTTCAACCTTCTGGTTTGGAGTGTGGTGGGGGGGGGGGGGGGGGGGGGGGGGGGGG
>DASVMX010000668.1:0-21313 GCA_036384215.1 Ktedonobacteraceae bacterium
CTTGTCCTGCTAACTAATCAGGTCTCCTCGAAAAGGAGTGCAGAGATCTGCAGATCTCTGCACTCCTTTTCGAGGAGACCTGATTAGTTACACCAAATCTGCGGCAGGCTTGATATTCTGGTTTTGATTAAAGACGTTGCCGGGATCATAGGTGGCTTTGATGCGTGCCAGGCGCGTGCAGGTGTCTCCTGGATAGGCAGCGGCTACGCTCGCCGCACTGGTGTCGCTTAGGAAATTGATGAAGGCACCGCTGCTCAAGGCTGCGAGGGGACGCCAGGCTGCTTGCCGGATGTGATGGGCCTGCTCTTCTGTGATATTGACTGGCGCGAATACAGGCATAACAACGAGAGCTTCGCTCTCGCGGTGGGCAAATGCCGTGGCCTGTGGGCTGACGCGGGCCATAGCTCCACCGAGAGCGCGGATCTGTAAAATGGGCGTGCCTGGCTTGCCGTAATTGGTGGCGATGGTGGAAAGAGCCTCTTCGCTCAAGGTTTTCAGAAACCCATCATGACCAACCAGCTTGAGTCCCGGAGGAGGAGACACGGCGTCTTCCAGCATCGCAGTGTATGGTTTCCTCTGGATATCCAGCGTTTGCATTGTGCCCAGGTGCAGGAAGGGCTCGATAGCCGTGTTGGCCGCGGCCTCGTCGTCTCCGGCGTAACAGAGCAGCACCGTTAGCCGGGGAGGTACCTGAGGGCCAAAACCTGGGAAGAGCACGATGGTTGAATTGAGTTCTTCCGGCGCTCCACGCATGGAACTGGCCCAGGCCGCCAGAACGGTTTCCACTTCCGCCACATCGTAGCTTACTGACCCGCCAATAATCGTTTGCAGAGGCCGGGCGTAGAAATCAAACGAGGTGACAACGCCAAAATTGCCGCCGCCGCCGCGAATAGCCCAGAAGAGGTCGGGATGCTCCTCGGCACTTGCGCGCAGGACACGACCGTCCGCGGTGATGACTTCCGCCGCGTGCAGGCTATCTATAGTCAGGCCATGCGTGCGCACCAGCCAGCCAATGCCCCCGCCAAGGGTCAGGCCGCCTACACCGACCTGCCTGGTATCGCCAGATGAAATGGCCAGGCCGTGAGCCGCCAGTTCCTGTGCGGCTTCGCCCCAGCGGGCACCGGTTCTAATGCGCACCAGATGGCGCTCTGAATCAAGAAGTTCTACCTGGTTGAAGTGCGCGAGATCAAGCACCAGCCCGCCATCATTGGTTGCCAGTCCACTAAAACCATGACCACCGCTGCGCACCGATAGCGGCAATTGATGCTCGCGCGCCAGGCGGATCGTAGCCACAACATCCTCATTGTTTTGGGCGCGTACAATCAGCGCCGGGTTCCCGGCCCGATTAAAGACATTACGCAGCCCATCATATTCTGAATTGCCGGGTGTAACCACTTCCCCCGCGATGTGACGAGAGAATTCGCTTACGATATAGGAATTCATAAAAGAGTATCCTTTCTCAGATTGTTTTCACTGTTCTATGCTCATACGGTTATCAGGTCAGCATAATCCCCCTGGCTGGTGAACAGGCGTGCATCTGGTCTGGTCTGGGATCAGTTTCTCGCGCGTCCACCAGTCAAGGTGTTTTTGCAGGCTTGCGAAACAGCAGTCAAACGACGTAGCCGCGATGTTTCTGGCTGATATTCGAGTATCGCATCCTTAGCTGCTCAAATCCCTCAAGGCTTTTACCAGCCCTGGCCCGCGATCTGTCTGGTGGTGGCGTTGAGGCGGTTGAAGAGATTCGTCGTGGCGATCATAAGGACGATGGCGGCCATGCCCTTTTCATCGTAGTGCCGCGTAGCTTCTTCCCAGATCTCGTCCGGCACCGGTTCGGGCCGGTCAGCCAGGCGAGTGGCTGCTTCGGTGAGAGCGAGAGCAGCGCGCTCGGCGTCGGTGAAGTAGGGAGCCTCGCGCCAGGCTGCTACCGCGAAGATGCGCTCGTCTGTTACGCCCGCCTTCTTCGCACTGCTCGAACCTGAAACAACGCAGGCGCTGCAGCCATTGATCTGGCTCGCGCGCAGGTGCACCAGTTCAAGCGTCTCCTCCGGCACACCACCCTTGCGTGTGGCCTTCATCAAGGTAAGGATAGAATTCATGGCGTCAGGAAGAATGGCCGCGGGATTTTTCATACGTGCTTGCATGGTTATTCTCCTTCAGGTGCCTGTGCTCCAGAAGCACCCGCTTTACCTAAAAATGTGTAGAAATGGGATGCACATCATCCCACTTTCGAGCGAACCTTCGCATCCACCCCATGCCGCGGGAGCCAATCTCCCGGCCACCCTAGTTGGGTTTCGCCCGTCACTCTTATGACGGAACCCAACAAAAAAATGTGACCGGATCATCCTGTCTTCACCCCCGAAACAAAGCTCTTTTGACGCGCACAGCAACGCGAATTGCTGAACCTTTTCCAATTGATGTGATAGAATACGTATCTGTTGTGATGCGACCAGATAGAATGAGCTTATCTGCTCGCATGTATCTATTCGGCTACGAAGGTCAATCTCTTTGGATGTTGGAGATACATCATTTCATTGTGTGCTGTGCAGGCCATCCAATGAGTAAAGAAAGGGATCTTGATGATTGATCATGATAATCTCGAAGATTTTCGAGATGGGCAGCTTTATGATCTGCAAGACGAGGGCTATTATGACGATTATCCCTTGACCGAGCAGTGGGCGCACAAGTTGGGTGGACCTCTGCTGGACCTGGCGTGCGGAACGGGACGTATGGCCCTGCGCATGGCGGAACTTGGCTATCAAGTAACGGGTGTGGATATTACGCCGGAAATGATCGCGCGAGCACGCCAGAAGGCGGAGCAACAAGCAGCCTCTATTGACTGGGTGGTGGCCGACGCGCGCGACTTCCATCTCCCGAAACAGTTTTCTTTTATTTATATGCTGGAAAATGCCTTTCAATTCTTTCTGACGCGAGAAGACCAGGAAGCGATGCTGGCTCGTGTCCGTGAACACTTGCTCCCGGAGGGATGCTTTCTCTTTGAAACACGTAATCCTTCCCCTCGAAATCTTCAGGAAGTTCGCCATCCAGGGGGAGATACATACGCGACCCCTGATGGAGGACAACTCGTGGTTACTGAACGGCAACATTACGATCCCATGGCTCAGATCCAGCACTACACCCGCCATTTCACGTTTCTTCAGCCAGGAGGCCACCAGAGCGAGAAGACGCTGCGCGTGGCCCTGCGCTATATCTTCCCCCAGGAGCTAGAAGCCTTGCTTTACTACAATGGTTTTCAGGTTCGCGCGCGTTATGGAAGCTGGCAGCAAGAGCCGTTGACTGCCGCTTCTCGCTCGATGATCTATGTTTGCCAGAAACGCGCTTAGGTTCTTGTCAGGAATTCGCGCACGATGCTTTCCGCTGTTTCCAGTTTATGTCCGTCGAGCCAGGTAATGCGCTGGTTTTTGCGAAACCAGGTGAGCTGGCGGCGGGTGAAGTCGTGGATGGCGAATTTGAGGCGCTGGACCATTTCGGCCTGGCTGGGAAATTCGCCGCGCAGCCAGCGGCTGATGAAGCGATATTCCAGGCCGAAGGCATCCAGGCGTTCGTGGCTGAGTCCCTGTTCGATGAGGCTCTGGACCTCCGCGATCATGCCTTGCTCAAAGCGTTCGTCGACGCGCTGGTCAATGCGGGCGTAAAGTTCCGCGCGCGGCCAGTCGATGGCAAGTTGGAGGCAGTTGTAGAGCGGATTGGCGACGCTGCGCTGCTTTGAGAAGGGCTGGCCGGTGGTCAGGCAGACCTCCAGGGCGCGGATGACGCGGCGCGGGTTCTGGCGGTCGATGGCGGCTACGCTGGCGGGATCGAGTTTTGCGAGTTCGCTCAACAGGTCTGCGAGCGGGCGGGCCTCCAGTTGCGCACGCAGTTCTGGCTGGGGCGCGACCGGTGGGATGTCGAGGTGTTCGACGACTGCCTGGATATAATGGGGCGAGCCGCCGACCAATAGAGGCTGGTGGCCGCGCGCCAGGATGGCGTCGATGGCTTGTATCGCCTCCTGCTGAAAGCGTGCCACGGTATAGACCTCGCGGGGATCGGCCACGTCGAGCAGATGGTGGGGCGCGAGCGCCTGTTCGGCGGGCGTGACTTTGGCGGAGCCGAGGTCGAGGCCGCGATAGACCTGGCGTGAATCTGCTGAGACGATTTCGCCGTCAAAGGTTCGGGCCAGGGCGATGCCCAGCGCGCTTTTCCCCGACGCGGTTGGCCCTGCCACAACCACCAGTTTTGCCAGTTCACTCATTACGGATGCGGTTTCTGTTTGAGCAGGCGATCGACGCGCAGCACCAGGATGGCGCCAACGGCGATGCCGAGCAGGACGCCAAAGGGGGTGAAGCAGCCGATGCCCAGACTATTGGTCAGCGCGAAGCCCAGCGCGCCACCGAGCAGCATGGCCACGCCGATCATCAGCCAGCGCACCCTGCGCATGCCCCAGAGCGCGCCGTTGATCAGGGCGTTGCTGACACGGGGTAACGCGCCAATGGTTGTGGCCAGCGCGGCGACGACGAGCATGGTCAGCAGATGTAGAACCGGCGCGCCGGAGCCAAAGCCGTTCTGCCAGGCCGCCTCGGAGAGTCCCAGCGCGGTCAGGCCCACGGCCAGGCTGGTGCTCAGGCCGTTGATAGTTTCGCGGGCGCGCCAGTCGGAGATCCAGTTGATGAGCGCCACGCCCAGCGTCGCCATGGGTACCAGGGCGATCAGAACCGCTGTGAACCAGGGATTCGGCGGCAGCGGCGGATTCGGCGGGTTGTTGAGAAAGGGCTGCAGGTGAGCAAAGGCAAAGTAGAAGAAACCCGTGGTCATAAAGGCCGAGAGGAAGGTCAGTACCTGCTTCATGCGTCCACTCTGGCGGGTGGAAATGCCCTGTAAGGGGTCCCAACCTCCACTGCCGGGCAGGCCGTATTTGCTGGTATATTCGGTTGTCTGGCTGGTATCCAGCGGGACATCGACCGTCACCGTCGCCTGGGGAGCCATGCGCACCCGGCCTGTGCCCGATATGAGCAGATCATCATCGTCCGCCGCGGCACTCGCCTGGGCACCCTGTTTGCGCGCGAGCGTGATGGTTGTGAAACCCATCACATCCGCCTCTACGGCAACCGAGACCTCGCGCTCGCTCTCGTCGGGGGTAATGATGATCGTGCCGGTATAATGGGTAGAGCCGCGCAGGCGCGTGCTATCGATGCGCACATTGATGGGAATCTTCGTGCCGTCAAAGGAGGTCTGGTCCAGCACAATCCAGTTTTCTACCACGCGCAGGGAGCCGCTGACCAGGGAGCCGCGCGCGCCGGAAAGGGTCAGCAGGATCGGCGCGGAGAGGCCAGGATAGACCTGGCCGAAATCGATGGTTTTGGGCTCTACGATCAGCGCGGCCTCGCGCGGACTTCCGGCGCGGCTGCCGCCAGCCCCAACGCGCGCGTATGTACCCGTCTGGCCTCCGTTGGTCTGACCGCTGCGCGAGCGTGTCTCGGCGCCCTGGAGTATCTGGATTAGCTTTTCCACCGCCATCTCGGGATCGCCCACGGTCACGCGCAGGCGCTTGGCCGCGCGCGCCATCTCATCCTTGCCAATCTCCTGTAGCCAGGACTCAACCTCGCCAGCGAAAAGATAGTCCGCCGCTTCTTCGTGATAGTGTGAGCAGAGCTCAGCCAGTTCATCGGGCGTGGTTGCCTCGCTCCCGTTTTCAAAGCGAAATGTGCCAATACCCAGCAGGGCGCGGCGGAAGACAGTTACGCTCTCATAGCGATCATCGGGCTTGAGCGATGTCGCCTTCTCCAGCACGCGCGCGACAGGTGGCGAGATATGCGGGTAGGTGAAATGGACATCCTTGAGGCCAAAGCCATTCTCATTAATGTCATCGGTCATCAACTGTGCCAGCGTCATGGCCAGCGAATAGATATCCGAGCGCTCATCGGTCTGAGCACTGCCATATTGTTCGGGGGGAGCAAAGCCCGGTGTGCCCAGCAACTGAGTATCTTGCGAACTGGAGTGGCGGAACAGGCGCGCGATGCCAAAGTCGATCAGCTTAATGCGCCCGGTACGCGTCAGCATAATATTGCCCGGCTTGAGATCGCGGAAGATCACCGGCGGCTGCTGGCCGTGCAGGTATTCCAGCACATCGCAGAGCTGGCGCGCCCAGCCCAGCACGCGCCGTTCTGAAAAAGGTCCGTGATTAGCCTCCAGCAACTCCTCCAGAGTATTGCCGTCGATAAATTCCATCACCAGGAAATAACGCGCCCCCTCGGTGAAGAAATCGGTAAAAGCGGGCAGATTGGAGTGCTTCAAACGCGAAAGAATACGCGCCTCCGCCAGAAAATTCTGGAGCGCCTGCGAATGTTCATTCGTCGACACCGTCGAGAGGCTCATCTCTTTAATCGCGCATGAAGTCCCGTTGCGGGTATCTCGTGCCTCGTAGACAGCAGCCATTCCACCACGCCCAATTGTGCGCACAATCAGATAACGTTTGTGCAAAAGGGTATGTGGGTTGAGTTGACCTGTTTGCGTGTTGCTTTTGCCATTCTGTCGGCTAATAAGACCAGCCCCCCATCGTCAGGATGTTCGCATACCAGTATAGCATACTTCTAGTGGATACGACGTATTTCAACATGTCTTATCAAATTTCCAAACGAATCTCGACTGTCAAAGATCTCTCATAAAAATAAACGAATGGCAGAACGACTTTGGAATAGGAGCCGGTCACGGTGGCGACTGGCTCCTATGCTCTTTTATCCTATCACTCGTTTATTTTTACGCTGTCCAGACCTTGACATTGTTATAGGACATAACGGTGGTTGCGTCGATATTGGTTGAGGTAAAACCAATCTGACCACCGGCATAGGTGCTGTCCTGAACAGTGATAACCAGTTGCTGGCCGACATAGAGCGAGATTTGCGAGCCGCGGAAAACCACGGCCAGCGTATTGGTCTGTCCAACGCCAGCGGTAAAGTTGGAAACCGAGCCCGATTTCAGTGTGCGCGAGTTGCCAGCGGTAGGATCAGTCGCGATCCAGAGGGTGTAGCCTCCCTGCTGGTCCACCTCGAAAATGTAGCCCTGAGACTTATCCGAGGTGGCGCGGAAGAAGAGGCCGCTGGCTGATTGACTATCTCCCTGTTTCATCGTGACATCTACCTGCAAGGTAAAGTCAGTAAAATTGGTGTGCAGCCCCGCGCACGAAGCATAAGTATTCTTCTGATCGTCGGTGACCTGGTAAGAATTGCCGGAGAAGGCGCAGAGTTTGTCGGTCTGCCAGCCATACTTCGCGGCGTTGCTGTTATTGTTCAGGGGATCATTGATAACCTGATGCGGGAAAAAAGGAAAGGTCGACGCTATGACCGTTGCGGTGGCAAAGCTGCCCGCGGTCGCGGTCACCTGGGCCTGCTGTGTGGCCTGGATCTGTGCTGTCGCGGTGGCATTGTTATTATTGCGAATAGCGGTCTGGTTGTTATTATACGCGACCACGCCGATAATCGAGCCAGCCACAATGACTAGCAGAGCTATAGCCACGATCAGCCCGGTCCTTCCCCGGCGCGGCCTGGCTGGTGGCATAGCGGGTGGAACTGGTGGGTATGAAGGCGTGGCGTAGCTGGGTGCGCCATAATTCGGTGTAGACGGTGGTGGCGGCGGCGCTGTCGGGTCGCCATACGGACCGTAGCTGGTGGGAACGCTCGGCGTAGGTGTATAACCACCATAGGGTCCAGACGATGGATCGGACGATGGTACAGTTGGGTCGGTATAATTTGGGCCGGATGGCGGCCCGCTATACCCGGAATTTGGAACCGGGGGATAATTTGGGCCGGATGGCGGCCCGCTATACCCGGAATTTGGAACCGGGGGATAATTTGGGCCGGATGGTGGTCCGCCGTACCCAGAGTTAGGAGCGGATGGATAGCTAGGGCCGGGCGGTGGCGGCGCGTAGGGATTGTATTCATTAGGATTCTGGTTCACGTCCTTTTCCTCCCTGGTGAAAATAGGTGACATTACTGGTAAAGATGATTTCGACTATACTATATCATGAACATATGTCAATAGAACAGTGCGCTTTTCACAATACAAAAGATAATCCGGTCTCGTTCCGCGCTCTAAACTGCGTACAAGCGCGGAACGAAAATGAATTATTAAAAGAAGCCGCCGTTGTCCAGAAAAGCCGCGGCGTTGTTCGCGGCCTGGTTGTCGTTCAGGTGGGGTTCGGCTTCGTCTTCGAGATCGGCTGCGCCGGGTTGGCTGAGTTGCGTTTTCGGGGTCGAGGATGTTGCGGGCAGCGAAGTCGAGGCCCTGGACATTGCCGAGAGCCGGTTTTCGCGCAGGTAGATATTGGCGAGACGCTCCAGGGCGACCTGTGCCAGCGTCTGTCCTTTCGCCTCGGCCTCCGCCTCCAGCAAGGGAAACCACGCGGAACTGCGCGGAATTGCCAGCTCGACATACATATATTTTTCCCAGTTACGCGCCATTACTTCACCGCCTGCTTGCGCTGGATAATTGCTTCCGCCAGCCGAGCGTAGCCCTCGGCGTTCGCCATCTCCGGCGCGGGCACTGACCTTGCGAAGGGCAGGCGAGCCTGGATGGAACGTTTGAAATAGTACGCGCCACCACCAACAATCAGCGCGCGACCCACGTCGTACATGTGGTCGGCCCATGCCTGCGCTACAAAGGTCGCGATCTCCTGGCCAACGGTATCGAGCGCGTAATCGATCAGCGCGCCAAGGTCTGCTGGCTGTACGTGCTTGCGCTGCGCGTCGCGCACTTCGAGATAGGGATCTTCCGCGACATGCTGGCGCATCAGCAACTGGCAGATATTCAGTGAGAGCGGGCGCCCATGGTTTTCCGCGAACTTGGTATTGAAGAGATCAGCCGCGGCGGCGACCCCTTTTTGCAGATTTTTGCACATCGCGCGAATAGGCTTCTGGCCATGAGCGCCGTAGAGATCGGTGGTCTGTCCACCTATATCGATTACGCCTTCAATCTGATTCTCGCCGGTCGCGTAGGCAATCAGCGCGCCAGCGCCCTCGGCCACGACCTGTACGCTCTTGATGACCATTGTGCGCGGCTCATTGTTCAACTTAAATGTATATGTTCCCGACAGGGCATCGATCACGGCCCGCGTGTTTTCCAGGGTATATAAATGAACTGGCAGCCCGGTCACCACGTTCAGGCCATAGCCAGGCTCCGAGTTGGCCG
Source organism: Ktedonobacteraceae bacterium (assembly GCA_036384215.1). GTDB lineage: Bacteria > Chloroflexota > Ktedonobacteria > Ktedonobacterales > Ktedonobacteraceae > Paraktedonobacter. The sequence goes on from DASVMX010000668.1 coordinate 9,178, forward strand.
AGGCGCTGCCGACCATCAGGGTTTCGAGGGAATAGTTATTGCGCCAGTAGCGTTCTCGGTCCGCCCGCGTGGTAGACGGCTGTAAACCGTCGTCAAAGACTTTCTGTCCGATGATCTTCTCGATCACCTGGTCCCGTTCATTGGTATAGGAGAGGATATAGTGGCCGAACTGCACATAATCGCGTACGCTTTTGCCTGCCGCCGCCGCCATGGTTTCAACCTCGCGCCAGGTGCCCGGAGCAAAAACGCTGGGAATCTGGCGATTCTGGCTGATGTCATGTCCCCTCAAAACGCTGCACGTTTCGCTATTGCCAAAATCGTGGCCATATCCAAACACTTTCAAGGTTGCATTGCCCATAGTGATAAATCCCTTTCGTCGCCCCAAACAGGATGTCATAACGAGCTTTCACCGAAAGCCCGCGAAAGTCCAGGATTTTCCCGGACTTTTCCGAATTCTTTACACTCCATACATTGACGAACATCCTTGCTAAGAGTAACAGTCATCAATGGAGCTTACCTCCATTGTGTGAAAAAAGCCCTCGACGCGGGCGGGGAACTGTGCTATAAACAAAGCAACTGATTAAAGAGGACGAAGGAGAGTATCCAGCCATGTCTGATCCAGCCAGGCCGGAGATTCAGGCCAGCAGTGTTATACGCAATATTGGACAACTTGTAACCGTTTCCCAGCAGCCGGTGCCGGGAGCCAGCGGCGCGCTCCAGATTATCGCGAACGCGGCTCTGGCGGTTCACGATGGGAAGATTGTGTGGATGGGGCCGGACGATGACGCGGAGCCGCTGTTCCAGCATGTTCACCAGCGTGGGGATGGTATTAAGATTATTGACGCGGAGCAGAAAGTGATTACGCCAGGTCTGGTAGACTCGCATACTCACCTGGTCTTTGCCGGTGATCGCGCGGCGGAATTTCATCTGCGCCGCCAGGGGGCCAGCTACGGTGAACTGCTGGAGCGCGGCGGTGGCTTGCTCAATACCGTGCGCGCCACGCGCGAAACCGACGCTGAGACGCTGGCCGAGCTGGCTCTGAACAGATTGCAGAGCGTTCGCCAGCATGGTACCAGCACGGTTGAAGTCAAAACAGGCTATGGTCTGGACACCAGCACCGAGGAAGCCTGTCTGAATATTATCAACGGCCTGAACTATACCGAGGCTCTGCCCGGTATGCAATCCCGTCGCGTGCGCGTGGTGCCCACATTCCTGGGCGCACACAGCGTTCCACCGGAGTACCGGGAGAAGCGCGAGGCCTATGTTGATCTGCTGATCGAAGAGATGCTGCCCTCCTTCGTAGGCCTGGCGCGCTTCTGCGATGCCTTCTGCGAGCGCGAGGCTTTTAGCGTAGAGGAATGCCGGCGCATTCTCACCCGCGCCCGCGAACTGGGCTATGGGCTCAAACTGCACGCCGAACAGCTCAGTCCCTCCGGCGGCGCGCGCCTGGCCGCGGAACTGGGCGCGACCTCCGCGGACCACCTGGACTTCGCCAGCGACGAAGACCTGGATGCTCTGCGTGAAGCCGGCGTCGTCGCGACTCTCCTGCCGGGCTGCTCGTATACGCTGCGCACGCCCTATCCTTCCGCGCGCCGTTTCCTTGACAAAGGCCTGTACGTCGCCCTGGCCAGCGACTTCAATCCTGGCACCTCCTACTGCGAAAACATGCAGACCATCCTGGGCCTGGCTATGTCTTGCATGGGCATGAGCCTGGATGAAGCCCTGACCGCTGCCACCATTAACGGCGCGCGTGCCCTTGGCTTACACAACAGCATAGGCAGCCTGGAGATCGGTAAACGCTGCGAACTCACCTTCTGGTCCGCCCGCGACTATCAGGAGATCGGCTACCACTTCGGCATTAACCTGGTCCACTCAGTCCTGTTCCTGTAGACCATTATTTGCCTTCCTCAAGCGCCAGAGCGGATGATGTTTCACGTGAAACGTATACTGCTCTGGCAATCTGCTTCTTGAATCAGGATACTTCTTGTTCTCATTCCGTGATATAAGGAAAGAAAAACAGAAAAACAACATGGTTTATGACAAGAAGAAAGGAAAATTGAATGTAACTGTTCAGAAGGGGGTCTTCCCTTGAAAAACGGTACAATGCCTCACAAGGGAAGACCTCACCCAGATGTCAATCCCAGAATGGTGTTCGGATTGACACGAATGTGTTGCGTCACCGGAGTTCGCAGATGTAGGATATGGCTGGCTTGCCGTTGAGCGTGAGCTCACCGATGGCGACGAAGCCGTTGTGTTCAAGCACCTTGCGCGAGGCTGGATTGTCCAGCGTGACCCTCGCGCGCAGCCTGGTGAGTCCATACTCTGTGGCGGCGAGTTCACGCACCTTGCGCACCGCCGCTGTGGCCAGTCCCTGCCCTGCGGCCTTCTGCGCGATCCGGTACCCGAGTTCTGCCGACCCGTCTGCCGCCTCGGCCAGGTTCACCCGCCCCACCACCTCGCCGCCCTCGGCCACCAGCAGGTGGAAGTAATCCGTCCCGGCGGCCTGCCGCGCGAGCAGTTGCGCATGCCGCATGTCGAACTCGGTAAAGAACTCGTCTCCCCGATCCGGTATCACCGCCGCGAAGTAGGCCCGATTCTCCCGCTCGAACGCAAGCAGGGCAGGCGCGTGGTCGAGGCGGACCAACTGAAGGTCTGGCATGGGGAGTTGGAGGCGCGGTGTCGATTCCGACCCGGTTCCCCTGTCCTCCCTCGATTCCGTGTGTGCGCGTTTCCCGTCCACGGCCTGCCCCCCGAGAAAGGAACGTTCACTGACTTCTGGCGCGTCTCGTTCGTCTCGTTCTTCCATGTGCTTCTTCCTTTGCTTAATGATGAATTGAGAGAACTTGCCCACTGAGTACGACGCGTACTCTCTCCCTGTTACAACGCTCTCTGTAAATCCCAACAGATACCTGGCCGCCTTTTCCAGGAATGATCCTGGTGGGCAAGCTCTCATGAATGACTTGTTCACCAGGATCATTATGTGATTTTCGCCAGAATACCGTTGGGATTTGCACCCGGAAGGGCTACCTTCAGAGCCAACCCGGAGGCGATTTCCGAATAGCTTGTCCACCTGACACTGCCCTAAGCCTGGTCCAAGGCTACCCAGACTCTCACCACGCCTACGTACGAGTTGTTCTCAAGGACGGTCTCACCCGTGGCAATATAGTGTCCATTGGGCGACCAGGCCAGCGCATTGAGAAGGTTCTGGTCGGTTTTGTAGATATAGACGGTGTGCCAGTTCGAGGCGTCAAGGATTGTCGCCGCGTTGCCTTTTGCCAGATCGACAGGAGCAGTATACGCCAGGTATTTGCCATCAGGCGACCAGGCGAGCACATCGCTGACAGGAACGATCAGTTCTTTGAGCATCTGGCCGCTTATGCCATCGAAGACCAGAAGAGCGCTCGTATATCTGCCGCCAACTTTGGCCACGCCAATCTGAGCCAGGGTGTGCGTGCCGGGCTGCCAGGCGACCATGGTGTTGAGGTCCGGCAACGAGCCGGTATTCTTCTGCAGCACGACCTGCCGGGTGGCCGTGTTCCAGACAGTCACGCCACGCTGGACCAGCGGATCGGTGTATGCCATCTGAAAGGTGTCAGCGGCAAGATATTTCCCATCAGAAGACCAGCTCACCCCCTCGACACCATGATTACTCTGAACCGGCAGACGAGACAGCGCGCCAATGCTCAGATCCCAGACCAGCACGGAACTGCCTGAGAGGCTTCCAAAGAAAGCGGTGGCGAGATGGCTGCCGTCGGGCGACCAGGCCAGCCCGCGAAGTTCGCCGCCGCTGCCGCCCGGCAGAAGGCTGGAGAGAGGTATCAGGCCAGCAGAGGCTGGAGTGAATGATTGAGATGACACAGGCAGAGTACGCAGCACCTGGCCGCTCTGACCATCCACAATGAAGACGCTCAGAGCGGTCGCGACCGCTATCTGCTTGCTATCAGGCGACCAGGCCAGGGTGGTGACAAACTCATGGATCGGAACAGTGACCAGGTGCTGACCAGTCGTCGCGTCCCAGATGCGCACGAGGTTGGCCGCGCTCATTCTATTCGAGGCCGCGATCCTTTTGCTATCAGGCGACCAGGACAGGCCATTAAAACCAGCATCTTGCATCGTCTGGACATAGACGATCTTCCCCCAGCCTGACGTGGGATGAACGGGCAATCCAGAGGCTGGGCCCCCGCGGGATAACGAGAAGACGAAGACCAGGCTGCCTACCAGCAGCGTGACCACCAGTACTGCAGCCAGCAGGCTCAGGCGTTGAACGAAAGGGCTAGCCTGGCGCGGCTCACGTTTCCTCTGGATGGTCCGCGCGTCTCGCATGCCCAGCGAGGAAATGCTTGCGGGGAGCTGTTCCGGCTGAGGAGAGCCAGGCTGGCGGCTCCGCTGAAGCGCAAGGCGCGTCCACACCCGATGAATGGCGGCGCTATTCTCCTGGTCATACATGGCCTGGAGATCATGAACAAGATGGGCCTCCCCGCGTGGCAGCGAGGCAGTCGGATGCTCCATCTGTTGATCTATCAACAACGGCGAGAAGCTGTTTTTAGGATCTTGCATAGCTCGTTACCTTTCTTCATACATCGAATGGAGGCTTCTTAAGCGTTTGAGCGAACGGCTCAACATCATGCGGACCGCGATCTCGCTTTTGGAGAGCCTTTTCGCGATTTCCCCGCAGCGCAGCGCGTGGCCGAAGCGTAAACGGAGGATCGTCTGTTGCAATGCAGGCAGAGAGTTGACCGCCTGGTGCAGCGTCTCATACTGCTCACGCGTGAGCAGCATTCGTTCAGGACCAAGTTCCTCGCGTTCGTAAGCCATCTCCTCAACTTCTTCCAGGGAAACCAGCTGGTGCTTGCCGCGCCTGCGGTAGTAATCGACCATCTTATTGCGCGCGACCGCTTGCAGATAGGCCGCGAGTCGTGGCCTATCCACCAGTGACGACTTCTCCAGCACCGCTTGAAAGACCTCTAAGAGCAGATCCTCCGCGTCCTGGTGCGAAGGGACGTTGCGCAGTAAGTAGGCAAAGATTTGGGGCGCGTAGCGCCGGTACACGACCTCTTCCTGCAAGAACTCAGATGGTTCATATTCCTGGGATGGCTCAGACATTCCATATTCTTGGGCCATAGTGTTCTCCCTCTTGTGTTTTTGAGATCTCATGAAGGTCGTCGTCAAAAGCAGAGAAAACATAACAAGAAGATTCCAAAAGCTGAGAAGTGAGAGTTATTTACAACTTTCTCTGATCCTGCCCGAGAAAGAGAGCGACTTTTCCAGGCATCAAAGCGCCAGGTTCCACCCTTCAGTGGAGATTCCCACTCTTCAGTGCAACATTGGTCAATCCTTCAGTTAATTTACCATTTCAGTCAAAGATGGTGTCAGTCACAATCCCCCTCCTGAACAGCTACGTGACTATTCAGAAGGGCTGATTCTCCCTTGTCATCCCACTCCCGTAGGCGCTATACTTCTCTTTGAGAGACTCAAAGGAGATGCGCTATGAAAGTTATCCTCCACATCTTTAGTGGCCGCCCTGATCCATCCTGGGAACTCACGGAGGAAGAAGACGCTGAATTGGCAAGACGATTGATGGACCTGCCTCCCACTCATCACATGCTTCCTGAGGGCGGCCTGGGCTATTCTGGGTTTACTCTTGACAACCTGGACAAACTGGCGGGTTTACCTGCTGAGGTCCAGGTCTTTCAAGGCATCATTGGGGTGTGGGAGAACGGGTATCCAACGTACTACCAGGACCTATGCCATCTTGAAGCATGGCTCATCGAACGGGGCCGAAAGCTCAGATATTATGGGGATCTTCTGAATCACCTCCTTGGGAACAACTGAGAAATCATGGCTGGTTACCGACAGAATCTGCGGTCTTCAAATCTTGCCCCTACTGAATAATTGTAACTATTCAGTAGGGGTGGGAAATGCCTTGAAATCTCGACCGTTTTGCTGCGAAACCAGGATCTGTCCCACCCTTGGTGAAGGATAAGTTTGTTATGAAAAGGTGGATCTTTTTGAGGAGGAGCACCTCTCAGCGAGCGTGAGGATATGGCTTCCTTTTCTCGACAGTCTCAGGGCTTCTTTCGACGTGCGAGTTGGGCTTTGGCGCCTTTTCTCACGATCTTATCGTTTGAGTTGAGCAGTCGCATTAACGCTTGTTCCGCCTCGGGTCCGGGCGTGTTACCCAGCCCCCAGATCGCTTTGGTTGCCAAGGCTCGATATTCGTCATAGGCGAGGTATTCGGGAATCCACTGGGTGGCGTGGTAGAGGGCGTCCACCGCCGCAGGCTGCCGCAGCTTGTCCAGGGCGCTGACGACGTTTTCATGCTGGGAATGCCAATCCGCTGAGCACAAGTGCACGAGCACGTCGAGAGAGTCTGCTATGATTCCGAACGTGAAACAGACAATGAGTGCCATCTCGACGTCTTCGGCACTTTGCCGCATGACCGCGTCGCGCAACAAGCCATCGCCGAGTATTCGCCCATCGGTGGCCCCAAAGTGCTGTAGCACATCGGAAGGCGACCCCTTGCGGTCACGCCCTGGCACGAAGGCGAGCGACATGATCAGGCTTCTCTCCTCTGGGGTCACTACGAGATCTCCTTGAAGGTGACGATGTGGTCGGCGAAAATATGGGAAATAGATATTCCAAACATAGGAAAGCACTCCATAAGAGGAAAAGTGAAAGAACACATTTGCTCTATTCTATCACATGTTCCCTGATCCGGTCCTCCCGACTTTTTAACTTCTCCTTCTTACTTTGGGGCTGTTTACTGATCAAAATCCGTGATTCTTTCAGTCGTGATCTCGTTGTTAGCTACGAGAATAACGCCCTTGCCGTCTCCTTCCTCTCCTTGCCAGTGAACATACGACGCCATGCCGAATGGTGTGTATGGTAGAGATTTTCAAAGAACGGAATAGAAGAGGATAATACAGGCATAGAAGATTGTTGTTCCATTCCCCTTCAAATCGAGGAGAAAACTATGCCTGCTTCCAAAAAACGTACTACGTCTGTCCCCAGAGAAGCAACAGCAAGACAAGTCACCCATCCTCTGCTCAATGAGCAAGAATTCCGCCAACATCTCCGTAGCATGGCTTTAAGTGCAGTCCGAGCAATGCTTGAACAAGTGATGTGTGAGGAAATCGAACAGTGCCTCGGGGCCGCATGGGGAGAGTGTACAGATGAACGAAAAGGATACCGGAATGGGTATTACACGCGGGATCTGGTCACGAAAACCGGACGCATTGAGGATCTTTCTGTGCCACGAGATCGAGAAGGGCAATTCCATACTCAGGTGTTTGAGCGATATCAACGTTATGAACCAGAAGTAGCAGAAACCATCACAGAAATGTTTGTGAGCGGCACCAGTACCCATAAAGTGGGGAAAGTGGCTGAGACCTTGATGGGAGTGGGCCCCAGTGCCAGTGCAGTGAGCCGTTTGAACCAAACGCTGACGAAACAGTATGAAGCCTGGCGTGAACGCCCTCTCCAGGCTCATTACCGGGTCTGGTATCTTGACGGGATTCACTTCACAGTTCGGCATGGAGATCAAACCGACTCAACTGTTGTCTTAACAGCGCTCAGCGTCGATCTTGAGGGAAAAAGAGAAATTCTTGGTTTACGAGCGTGTGCTGAAGAAGACAAAGATGGGTGGAGTTGTCTTCTTCAGGATCTGCGCAATCGAGGCGTGAGAGAGGTTGATCTGGTCGTTACCGATGGCCATGAAGGCATTCTTGCGGCTTTGGCGGCCTTGTTCCCTGTAGCTCCGCGACAACGGTGTTTGGTCCATAAACAGCGTAATGTGCTCAATGCGATTCCCCACCGAGAACGTCCAGAGGTAGCCGCAGAGCTTTCTGGGATGTTTCAGCAAGAAACAAAGGAAGAGGCGTTGCTCCAACTCGCAGCATTCAAAGCCAAATACCAGAAACGATATCCAGAGGCCATTCGGAGTTTGTGCGAAGACGAAGAGCACTTACTCACCTTTTACGCCTTTCCAAAGGTAATGCATCGGTATATTCGGAGGACGAATGCGATCGAGAGTTTTTTTAGTAATGTTCGTCAGCGCACCGATCAGATTGATGCATTTACCACCGAAACAAGTTGTATGACCATTGTCTGGGCAACCATGCAGGACATTCGTCTTCCCAAAATACCGGTTGGGTAGGAGAATACTGGTAAGGAATTCGTAAAAACTCAGCCAATCTTCGAGCTGACCCATCGGCCCCTTGGCTTTTTTTCTTTCTTGTGGCAGAGAATACGTCCAATCTCTTCCTTTCAGGTTTCCCAAATATGAGCGAGGAATTGTTTGGAGGGCACGTTACATAGTCTATGTTCCGTTTTTTCGTTTTTGCGAGGGAGCATGAAAAGAAGGAATGGGCAAGCACTGGTATCTAGTCGAGAAAATACGATCACAAACATAGAAAAAGTGTAATAGAGGTAGACATGCAACAGGAAATGCAAAGAAGAATATCCCCTCTCTCTCACAGACGCACGAGCTCGTGTCTGGCTTTCTGGCTCCCCGTTCTCTGTCTGGGGGTTTTCCTGGGTCCGGCTGAATATCTTCTCGGCATAAATTCCCTCGGGTCTCATGCTCTTGTGCCGTTCCCCTGGTTCGTCAGCACGCTCTTGATCTGTTTTGTGAGCGGGGTGCTTTGCGCGCTCTTCGCAACTCTGCGCATGGAAAGTAGAAGAGTCGGCACCATTCTGCTCAGAGGCGTTCTCAGTAGCTGCTCGGCCAGTCTCCTCAACATCGGCCTTTGGCTGGTCTACCTCCTTGTTGATGGCATTTACACGATTTACCATCCAGTTCCCCCGACGGGTGGGCCAGGCTGGCACCTTGCTCCGAGTTGGGGATTGCTCGTGGTGGGCCTCTTCCTTTTTCTTGCCGTTGCCTCTTTTCATTTGATAGTCACCCTGCTCGGTGGTGTGCTGGGGGGACTGATCCAAGGGATCATTGTTCAGATCCAGAGCGTGCTTAAAGGTTCCTGAACCTCAACTTTTCCTACACAATTATCGGTATGGCGTCAACATGTCCATTTAGTGTATATCCCCAGGGAATAAGGAAGTGCTCTAATAAGAATTGTAGCCATCTCACGGGGTTGTAAAACTTTTCTCCCCTATCCCATTGAAGCGCCGTTCCGTCTTGATTGGGTTCCCACTGGCACCAGAGGCTTGGTATTCTCAGGAGGAGCAAAATTATAACCAGCCAGAGGGTATGGCGGAACTCCAACTGCAAGGGTGAGGCTGGCGAGCGCAGGGTGTTCGACACAATGACCTCTTAGAGCGACGCTGCCGGTAAAGTATCGTCCATCTTCTCCAATGGGGAGACCTACTGCTTTCCGAATGGGGTCGTCTTCCATTTGTTCAAGCAATTCTGCGTTCCAGGTCATATGACGTACTTCTGAAAACGCTTTGAGATAGTTTTTATGTTCTGGAGCAAGTGGGCGATCAAGATCAAATTGCCCTTGAAAAGTGGTAGTATAGCCCATAAATAACCTCCTTGAAATGATTGTATACAAGGGCTTTCTTTTCCGCAACCTATTGATCTTGAGAGTTACACCCCCTCCTGAATGGTTACGAATAGTTACGAAAAAGTTCGGGAAAGTTCGGGAAAGTTCGGGAAAGTTCAGAACTTTCCGCCCTCCAAAAATAAGTATAATTTTACGAGTAACCTATAATTTTAAATGCTAATAAAGCTTATAATGTAATATTGGTATATTTAATATTTTTATCAAAAATATTAATAAAATTTTAAAAAGCAATTTCATTAATAAAATCATTTGCAATATAATATTAAAATGATGTTTGTCGAGTGATAAATGTAAAAGTGGCACACCTGTGGAGTGCCAGATGGGTATCGCCAGATGACATATTAATGCCAGGAAAGCCCTACAATTGCGAAAAATTCCCCACTGGATATTGACTGTATTGTCCGAGAAAATCTTTCCCAGAAAAAATTTCTATACGAATTTGACAACAAGGCTCTAAAATTGACGGCCATTTTCAGTGTATCTTGTCTGTTATTCTCCATAGAATCCGTAAGGAGAGAGGGGAGGCATCGGCGAGACAAGCTTGCTATGCCTCCCTGTAAAAGCCATGCTTGCCATCGCCGAATACGCATCAGCCGAAGAATGGCCGGTTTTCTGCGCGGGCTAGCCCTGAGAGGTTGTGCGTTCCGGCTGAATGTAGAGGATGACGCGCTCGTCCCCAGGCTGGTTATAGGGATAGTGATCGACGCCCATATATTTCTTGGCCAGGGAGTCGATGAACTTTTTTTGCGGATCTTCCTCGACGCGCACTACCTTGCCGCGAATCTCTAAATAATGATAGGGATTCTTGGGGTCGGTGATCGACAGCGCGATATGCGGATCGCGCTTCAGGTTGTGATATTTCTGGCGCGTCTTGGTCTGACTGATGCGCACATAGGTGCCGTCCCAATCAAACCAGACCGGGTTGGACTGTGGTTCGTGATGGGGTCCGATGGTCGCGATGTGGGCCAAACTATCGGATTTGAGAATACTCATCTCTTTCTCTGGAATAACGCTCATGGTTTTTCCTCCGTTTCACTAAGATGCCCAGGTGGTGATAAAATCATCTGAGCAGAGAACGTCTCGCTATTTGTATTGTAGCGACCTGCCAATAATTTTTATGCGCTGTACAATCGGCCTCTCCATCTGCTATCATGCCTGCATAGAGGCAGTGCAGCCTTGAAAGGAAACCCAATGATGAAAGCAGATATTGTTCCCACCCTTCCCGGTGAGGTTATCATCCGAGGCCAGGAGTTGAGCAGCGCTGAAGTTCTGGCAGTGGCTCGCCATTATGCTCCGGTTTCGCTGGACCCTTCTTCTCTGGCACGAATTAACGCGGCGCGGCGCGTCATTGATCGTATGGCGGACGAGGGCCAGAAAGTATACGGCGTGACCACTGGCTTTGGCCATCTCAGTCGCGTGCGTATTCCCCACGAACAGTTACCCGATTTGCAGCATAACTTGCTGCGCAGCCACGCAGCCGGGGTTGGCGAACCTCTGAGCGAGGATGTCGCCCGCGCCATGACCCTTCTGCTGGCCGCCAGCCTGGCGCGCGGCAATTCAGGCGTGCGCGTTGAGGTTATCAGTCTCTTACTGGCTATGCTCAACGCGCATTTCTACCCGGTCGTGCCCTCGCGTGGTTCCGTGGGCGCCAGTGGCGATCTCGCGCCCCTGGCGCATCTCGCGTTGATCCTGATCGGCGAAGGCGAGGTTATCTATCGCGGCGAGCATCTTCCAGGTCACAAAGCTCTGGCCCAGGCTGGCCTGACTTCTTTACATTTGCAGGCGAAAGAGGGACTGGCCCTGATCAACGGCACTCACCTGATGGAAGCCAGCGCCATCCTGGCGCTGGCGGATGCGCAGGCGCTGTTACGAGCCGCCGAGGTCGCCTGTGCCATGAGCATCGAAGCCCTGATGGGCAGCCACATTCCCCTGGACCCGCGCATCCACGAACGGCGCGGCCAGCTTGGACAGAAAGCTACCGCGGCGCGCCTGCTTGAACTGGTGCGAGAGAGCGAGATCAATCTGAGCCATCAGAACTGCGCGCGTGTACAGGATCCCTATACCATGCGTTGTGCTCCCCAGGTGCTTGGCGCTGTGCGCGATTCCCTGGAATACTGTGCTGGCGTCTTCGAGCGCGAACTGGGGGCCGTCACCGACAATCCCTTGATCTTTCCCGAAGACGGTGAAGTGCTCAGCGGCGGCAACTTTCACGGTCAGCCCCTTGCCCTGGCGCTGGACACCATGGCCCTGGCTATCACCCAGCTCGCCAGCTTCTCCGAGCGTCGCATCTACAACCTTATGGGACCACACGACTGGGACGAAAACGGCGCGCCGCTTTTTCTGACTCCCAACCCCGGACTCAACTCCGGCTTTATGATCGCGCAGTACGTGGCCGCGGCCCTCACCAATGAAATCAAAGTTCTGGCTCATCCCGCCAGTATTGACTCTATTCCCACCAGCGCCGGTATGGAAGACTTCAACAGTATGGGGGCTACCAGCGCCCACAAAATGCTGCGTATCCTGGAGCAAGCCACCCAGATTGTTGCCATCGAATTCATGTGCGCAGCCCAGATGCTTGACTTCCGTCTGCCGCTCAAGCCCGGCATCGGCGTACA
>DASVMX010000669.1:0-10026 GCA_036384215.1 Ktedonobacteraceae bacterium
GCGGGTTGTGACGGATGCACTGGCTCCTGAGAAGGACGTTGATGGGCTGGGATCGCGCAACGCTGGCAATCTATCGCTGGGCTTTCCCAGCTTTATTCCTTCGACTGCTGACGCGGTTCTGGAAGTCGTGCGCGACGCCCATCTGCCTCTGGCCGGACGCCACGCCGTGGTGGTGGGACGCAGCAACATTGGCGGTAAACCGATAGCGCTGGTGCTCCTGCGTCACGACGCGACAGTGACCATCTGCCATTCGCATACCGAGGACCTTGCCAGCATCACGCGCGGCGCGGATATCCTGGTAGTCAGCACAGGTCGCCCGCGCAGTCTGACCGCGGACATGGTCAAGCCCGGCGCGCTTGTCCTCGACGCTGGCATCAACTCCTCGAACGGCAGCGTGGTTGGTGATGTCGATTTTGAAAATGTGCGCGAAGTCGCTTCATTTATCACCCCCGTTCCCGGCGGCCTTGGCCCCCTGACCCGCCTGATGCTCATCCGCCACACCCTGCTCGGCCCACAATAACAGGGAGCTTGTTTCCCTGTTTAAAAGGGAATATAGCCAATTTGGCTAGGTAAAAAAATGGACTTTGTAACCCTGGCCGCGCCGTAATTTCGCGGGTCGCGGCCCTTTTTTCTCTCATCAAATCCCAACATTTCCCTGGTACAATACGTCACAGAGAATAGACCAAAGCTTATGTAACTGTAATCTCTTCAAACAATCGGTAATCCTTTTTCTGGCCGAGTGCGAACGCGTTTGAGGAGTGGTGCATAGGCGAGTGAAGATGGTCATGTGACCTCGCAGTAGGGACGCGGCGTATTACTTTTGTATCATATTCCGAGGAGATCCAATGAGCTTGAGTTCCAACGCTGATACCACCAAACGCCAGACTACCAAATCCCAAGCCCGAGCCCGCCTGGAAAACTTTCCCGTCGATAGCATTTTTGTCACCTGTGAGCAGATGCAGCGCTTTGAACTGCTGCGCCTGGCCTTTTTTGTGCTGAAACTGCGCAAATTGAATGAGCAGATGGTCCAGGCAGTTGAAGAAGGCATGGATGAGCAGGCTGAACAGGACTTTTCATTCCAGCGCAATCTGCTCCAGCACACCATTTTTCATCAGATTGTGACCCTGACCAAACTCGACGCGCGCGAGCAGGCCATGCAGATTATCTCCGCCTGCCATAATCAGAAGTAGCAGTCGCGGCTTCGCGCGAGGTCACGATTTCGCCCTGGACGTTTAGAATAAGACCTTCTTTTTCCAGGGTGGTTCGCAGCACCTGTAAGCTAACCTGTCCGCCGATGGCGACCGCGCACGGTCCCAGGCGGCGCAGTTCCAGCGCGCGCAATTTGGGCGAGGCACAGATCTCGTCAGCGACAGCCTCGCTGCTGACCTCTATCATGAGGACCTGCGAGATCGTCGCATTTTTATAGAGTCTGCCCCAGTCCTGCAACGTATAGAGGACATTCTGGGGCAGTTCTTTTTGACTGCACTCTTGCAAGACGGAGATGACCCGCTCAACGCCAAAACCTGCCTCTACTCCGCGCCTGACGCTCTCCTGAGTGAGCGTCAGACGGCTGACCATCTCAACCTGATTCACTTTAGAGAAAGGAAGCAATTTGTAGAGCGTTTGATAGTCGGGTTGGAGCAAAAGCAGTTCAAAGTTCGGCTGAACAATCAACGTGCGCGCGTGCTCGTTTGAGCCGGCCTGGTGGTCCTTTGTAGCATGGCCCCAGAGAACCTGCGCGCCCAGCTCAGTAAACTGGAATGCGTCCGGGTTACCAGGCTCCTCGGCCGCGGCCGGATTTGACTGGAAGCCGAGCGTGACCAGCCCCATTTCGTGCAGGCTGGAAGCAAACATGCCCACGATGACCTCACCATCGGCGCTATCCCAGTTGGAGAGAATCGTTTTGCTGTTGCGCGAACCGCCATAATTCGCGTAGCGCGAGTGCTCGTGCAGGAGCAGCGGTTTATTGGCTTTGATGTTTTGTAAAAAAGGCTGCAGGGCGTACCACTTGCCCGGCTGACAGTGTTCGGCCATGTATGAGATCAGGCCTTCGCGGGCCGCACGCGAGTCCATATAGTAGTAGCCAAAGCCGGAGGAATAGAACCCAACTCCGGTCACATCGCTCCAGTTTCTGTCTCCAACTTCTCGCCAGAGACGCAGCAAGCTGCTGACCTGCTCAACCGTCTCCTGGCGCGTCCATTTTGCCAGGTTGGGAGCAGGCATATAGCGGGGCTTCTGGGTGAAGCTCTGCTGAGGATAGACTAACCCCAGGCTGCGGGCCAGCGAAAACACCATCTCCAGGTAGTAATCAGTCTCGTCATAGGAATTTTCGCGGCTTCCATGCAGCAGGGGCGCGATCTTATTGGCCAGGCGTTTGGGTACATATCCTGCCTGCGTGGGCTCAATGACCATCTGATAGACCGAGTTAATGACCACTGCCAGGTCGGCGAGCAGCTGGCTGTGGGTCTCCACTACAAAGGCGGGAGCCGTTTCCATCTCAGATGACAGCGAGGCACCCTGGCGAACCCGTTCTTCGAGCTTATCCAGCTCGTTAATAAATTTGCGCACAACTTTGAAGATGTCGCGGGCGATGAATAGCTTGAATTCATGGCCGCTAAACGTTGAGAAGCTCAGGCCATAATTTTCTAATTGGTTGACATAATGAGAGGTCATAGACCGGCTCAGATGGAGAGCTTCCTGAATCTCTGTAACTGCCGAACTCCCATCCGCCCGGCAGAGTCTGCGGCAGATCTGCTGTTCAGTGGCATCCAGCTTTTCCCAGATCGCTTCTATGGCATTCATCTGCATCAGCCTGCCCGCGAGGGCGGCGGGCGTGAACGTGTGCCTGTAATAGTCGTAAGGATTGGCAGAAGTCGTGCTGAGCGTTTGGATCAGTTGAAGCTTGTATGAATCGAGCCTGGACAGCAATTCGGGCAAATGCATTTGTGAGCGATCACTGCCCCGGCCATAGATTTCCTGGTGGATGACGAGGAACATGTCGTGGAAATCTTTGGGGATGGCGAGAACCTGGCCGGTCTGCTGGCTGTGCTCCTCTAACCTCTGGCGCACTTTGGCGTCCGGGCGGACCTCGATCAGCATGATGCTCTGCTCAAGCTCTGCCAGCGCGCCCACAAATTCGGCCTTGCCCAGTCCGCTCAGTGCCTGTAAATCCGCGCGTGGAACTCCACCCGTCACTTGAAAAGTGATCATCTGGTGCAGGATCTCGCGAGCATTGAGGGAGAGCGCAGCCCAGGCGAAGCGCGCGGAGATAATATCCAGCATTCCCCGCCCGTTCACGCTTTTGCCTGTGCTTGACCAGCTCTCGGCCATAACATTATCCGTGGCCCAGCTCTGTTCGATTCTGGTCAGATCCTCTGCTGAGCGCGCTTGCAACGCCTTGCGCAGCGGTGCCGTCATATTAGCCATATCCAACTCTCTCCCTGAAAATGATGCAATAGTTTTTTGCCGGTGCTGGCTCAGGGGCGGGGTGCTTCGCTCGCGGCCTCCGCTTCCGGCTGATATTGTTCGAGGAAGCGAATGACCTCGCGGGTTAACTGGCTGGGGGTTGAAGCTCCTGCCGTGACCGCCACGCGCTGTTTGCCTCGCAGCCACTCAGCTTTAAGCTGCGAGATATCCTCGATGCGTACCGCGGGCACGCCTGCCAGCTCTTGCGAGACCTGGACCAGGCGATTGGTGTTATTGCTGCGCGGATCTCCAACCACAATCGTCAGGTCCGCGCCTTTCGCCTGGGCGACCACGGCCTCCTGGCGGCTCTGAGTTGCCGCGCAGATATCCACGTGTACTTCCACGTGAGGATATTTCTGCTTCACATATTCGATCACGCGCCGGGTATCCCACTGCGAAAGCGTCGTCTGCGTAGAAAGCGCCAGGCGGGCCTCCTGCTCCGGCGTCAGTTGTAGCGCGTCCACATCGGCCTCAGTCTCAATCAGACTGATCTTTCCCAGAACCTCGCCCAGCACGCCTTCGGGCTCCGGGTGGCCCTTCTTGCCAATGTAGAGGATATAGTAACCCCTGGCCACCAGGTCGCGCACAAGGTCATGGGTCACAGTCACATCGGGACAGGTCGCGTCGATACAATGCAAACCGCGCTCCCGTGCCCGCTGCTTTACCAGCGGCGAAACGCCATGCGCGGTAAAAATCACCGTCCCCGATTCCACCTGTTCAAGGATACTGGCCCGATCGGGCCCATCCAGCGTCACCACGCCCAGGGCCGTCAACTCCTCAATCGCGTGTCGATTATGCACAATCTGCCCAATAATATAGATCGGTCGTGGATGCTGTGGATCTTTCGCCACCTGGCGCACCATCTGCAGCGCGTCCACCACGCCATAACAATAACCGCGGGGCGAGATTTTGATGACTTCCATTACTTCCTCTATAGAAAGAGCTTCGCGCTCTCACTCGCATACAGTAGCGACGCAAAGTCGCCTCGTTTTTTCCACCTTGTGATGCCCAGAGCTTACCCAACATAACTATATAGTCGTCCCGGTCATCGCAAATCGAAGTATATACCAACACAACGAATTTTACCCTATTGTTGTATCAGTGAGCAATCCCCTGCCCCTTCAGGCGATCTGGGCGTCGGGGGGCTCGTAGAGAATCTGGTCCAGGTCGGCGGGCGTGTAGAGGCAGACTGCGGGCAGCAGGCCAGCCATTTCTTCGACGGAGGGAGTGGGCGCGAGGTCGAAAATGAGCAGGGGAGCATGGCGCCCGGCGCAGCCCACGGCTATGGCCGCGGCGCTGAGCTGGCGGGGCGAACTGTCGCGCGCTGGCAGGTTCATCAGAAGTTGGACCTCGGGCAGCAGACCAGGAACCTGGCTGTAATCTTTTTCTTGCAAAACGGTCTTCATGCCCGCTTCCAGGAGGAGCTTTTTATATGGCCGGAGCGCTTCTTCGGGGCCAATGAGCAGAGCCGAATGCCCGCGCAGACCTCCGAGGCAAGCATCCGCGATAGAGACAATCTGTGCTTGCCCATGCTGCATCCCGTTTCTCCTTCGTGTGCTATGTCAATATGTCCTGTCATGTTACACTATTGTAGCGCGAAACGGGCGCCTCTACATCGGGTGATTACCGTATTTTGTGACGCGTGGGTCACTAGGGGAAAGCGCGCAACCTGGGGTGGTTGCGCGCTTTCCCCTAGTGACCCACGCGAGCCAGCAGAGAGCATCCAGCGCATTATTGTTTATGCAGCGTGATGTCGCCTGTGCTGGTATTCACATAGAGCGCGGCTGTAGGGTTGGTGTTAGGAAGCACTGGACCGTGGTAGGTCGCCGAATCGCCGTTGACGGTGATGTTCAGGTTGAAGTCACCGATAATATGTCCGTTGTTGGTGTAGGCATCCAGCAGCATATTGTTGAGGTTGGTTGTTAAGGTGATATTGACGTTGCCAACGCTGCTTTTAACCACGAACCAGGGCTGTAGTGGATCTTTTTTGAGGATAGTATCGCACGGAGTAGTCCACTGCGGGGGTGTGGAAAGATCGAAAGTGCTGCCCTGAGCGATGGTGACATTGCCGTGCATAGTCTGGATGCAGGTGCCGGCGAAGATCAAGCTGCGTGTGATGTTGATGTTAGTCGTACCAGCACTGCCGTTGAGGTTGAGCATGCCAACGAAGCCGCTGACGTTGATGTTGCCCGCGCTTGTGCTGGCGGCGATGATGTTGGGCGCGTTGGTTTCGGGCGAGTTGAAACTGGCGGGCAGGGTGATGGTGAGGTCAACCGAGTTGCCGTTGCTGCCGCCAAAGAGTCCGCCGCCGCTCGTGGATGTGGTCGCGCTGACCAGCAGGCAGGAAGCGGCCAGGCAGGAGGGGTCAGTTCCCCTGGTGATCATGGTGACGCTGAGCTTGATCTGCTTAAACTGGTTATTAGCGTCGCTCTGGCTGCTGGCCTGGACATGTTTGACGCTGGTCAGCGTGGCGGCGCTGGCGCCCTGGTCGATACTGATGGCAATATTGCCAGCCTGATTTTTGACGATGACCTGGGTGGAACTGCCCAGCGTGAGACCCTGCAAACTGGACTGATTGAAGATAGATTTGCCGACGCCCAGGTTTTGCCCCAGCGATGTATTGTGGAGTACGAGAAAGACCAGCACGCCCGCGACGACAAGCAGGGTGAGCAAGCCGCCGAGGCAGCCAGTGAGCAGGGTTGTGAAGACACTTCTGCCGCGCCTGCGTTGAGGTGGCCGCGCAGGCTCTTCAATGATCTCGATCTCGTCGTAATCATCGTAATCCGTCTCCCTGCCGCGTTGAGCGGGATACTCCTGCGCGAAATCGCGCGTGGTACGCGGCGCCTCGCGTGTGAAATCCCGCGTGGCGCGTGGAGACGAGAAATCGCGCGTAGTGGGACGCGGCTGGCGGGCCGGGTCCAGGCGCGGAATGGAGGGGTTGTTCCCGCTTTTCTGCTCTGAGGCGTGAGGAGCCTGTTTGCGTACAGGCGCGTCTGGCCTGGTGCGCAGTCCATCCTGTTCGCGGGCGGAAGCAGCCTGGCGCCCGCGCTGCTGGCGCAGGCGGGCCTCGACCTCTTCGCGCGATTGACGTGTGGAACGCGGGCGGGCCGGGCGCGGGTCGCCCTCGATCTCTTCATAGAAGTCCGCGCTTCCTGGCACCCCACGCGGGCGCGGGCGCCTCGTGGGCGTCTCGGGAATGTCTGGCAGAGGATTATCCGAGCGCGGTTGTGGCCGTTTCCGGTTAAAGGCTCTCAGATAGGCCTCGCGCGACGCGATCTCCGTTTCGTCCTCGTCATCCCAGAAATTGGCGGGCCGCTCATTTTCATGGCTCATAAAGCACACATCCTTGTCCGAGGCCGCTCAGGCTTCTCGCTGCAACACATCGTCATCTTTCCTGTGGGCGCGTACAACCACTGTATAGGGCGAGGCCTCGCGTCCCTCAAGCAGGCAGGCGGGCAGCATCGCTATCAAACATAATACACCAGCGGCGAGAAAGATGGAAGTAAAGACCTCGTGGGCCGCGTTTGTGGCGATCTGGGCCTCAAAGGCCGCGAAGCCGGGACTGAGGGGCGTCATGCCGGGCGGCAATTTTGCCGCGTGTACGATATCGTAGAAGCGGCCCAGACCCCACGAGGTCAGCGCCGCCAGGCCCAGAATCATGCCGACCATGCGCAGGACTGTCACAATTGAAGAAGCCATGCCCATCTGGTGATTGCGTACCGCATTGATCGCCGTTGTGCTAAGTGGCGCGATCACCAGTCCAAAGCCCAGTCCACCGACCAGCGTCCCGCCAGTCATCTGGAACTGGCTGACCTGGACAGGCCAGAGGTGCATCAGCCCAAAACCCAGCGCGGCTGCCAGCAGACCGAGCAGAGCGGTAATCCGGCAGGTAATGCGCGAGCAGAGCCAGCCTCCAAGTAGCGCGCCGATGGGAATCATCACCGTCAGACGCAGCAGCGCCAGTCCGCTGTCCAGCGCGTTTCCGCCCTGTACCGTCGCGATAAACAGTGGAATATCAGCCATGGCGATAATCAGCGCCGCGCCCACCAGCAGGCTGACCAGCGAACTGGCGGAGAAAGCCCGGCTCTTAAACAGCGCGGGCTCGATCACCGGCAGCAACTGAGCCCTGCTCCTGCTCACGCGCCGCTCCAACACGATTTCCAGTACCACAAAGGCCAGCAGCAGCAGCAGCGCGCTAGCGATCAGCACTGGATTATTCTGGACAGGCGCGCTATTGCCGCTGCTGTTCAGCGTCGCCGTGCCCAGCACCGCCTCTTGCGAAAGGCCCAGGCTCAGGCAGACCAGCGAGGCGCCCAGCAGCAGCGTCCCTGGCAGATCAATGCGCCAGCGGTCCGCGCTCTGCTGTGTAGTATCACCCGCGCGTCCTTTTAGCAAGAGCGCGCTGAACACGATCAGGATCAGCACCAGTGGCACGTTGAGATAGAAGATCATATGCCAGGAGAAGGCCTGTACAATCGCTGCTCCATAGAGCGGTCCCAGTACCCCGCCAGTTTCGGTCACCATCCCAATCAGGCCCAGAGCCAGGGCGCGCTGGCGCTCGCCGTAATAATCGCCCGCGATAGCCATGGCGGCCGGGATCAGCGCGCCCCCGCCAGCAGCCTGCACAAAACGCGCCGCCACCAGCCAGACCAGCCCTGGCTGGAGCATCGAGGGGTCGCCGAGCGAACCGGGCGCGGCGACGTTGATGTTGAGATGTTGGAGGAAAGTAATATCCACCTGCTCGCCCAGGATCGTTGCCAGGCCGCAGAAGAGCGAAGCCACCCCGAAAATGCTCAAGCAGATCACAAAGACCAGCCGCCGCCCGTAGAGGTCCGAAACGCGTCCCATCAGCGGCATCGCGATCACATAGCCCAGCAGATATGCACTAATAATCCAGGCCGCGCGATCAAGCTGCTGGAGGGGAATCTGGAGATCGACTGTAATGCTTGGCAGAGCTGTCACCACCACCGTCTGATCCAGCGCGGTCAAAAACACCGCGCAGCACGCCACAATCATCGCCAGCAGCGCGCCCGAATGTCCACCAATCCGCGGCGCTTTCACCGCAACTGGCGCCCCTGCTTTATCCGTAGCCTGGCCATGCATGCCTTGCAACTCCCTTTTCAAATATCTGCCAGAGTGAGCTTCCGCGCTCTCTCGCTCATTAACACGATTCACTCCCCATCCACAATTCACCCACCCATCAAACAGCCAATTTTATTGCCTCTGCTATTGGAATTGAGGTGGTTGTAGCATACCACCTGTCTCTTAAAAAAGCGAGATGTCCCCTGGAAAAGGGGTGTGCTCAGCAACCCCGTTTGCTTTTTTAAGAAATTAGAAACTTTGTTCCAAAAAGTCTTGACAACTCGAATGGCTCCGTGGTATTATACATCGTGTTAGAACGAATGTTTAAAACTAAATAGCTCTCTCAACCCCATATCATCCTCGCACATTGTCCTCATTCTGGCGGTCGGGTGCTCTCCCCACTCTCCCCCTCCCGACCGCTGCGGGGCAAGAAATGTTCCGCGCTACTCAGAACGGCCTGCGAGCAAAAAGAGTCAATGGTGATCTTTTTGCTCGCAGGTACTTTTTTATGGTGTGGGTGTGATGGGAGGCGGGTTGATAGCAATCTTTTCGTTGAATTTAGAGAGTTTGAAGGTGCGCACAGTCTGGGCGGTATCGCCCTGAGTGGCGACGCCAGTAATCACGATCAGGTAGGGCAGGTTATCGCTTTTGCCAATGCAGGTCTGCACGTCGTCCTGCGTGCCCGCGGGTGCACCGCCGCCGACGATAGCGGCCAGGACGCTGGCGTCCAGTTTACCTTTGATGCTCCAGCAAGGAGTGCCATCAGAACTTGAATCGTTGGGGGTGCCGGGGTTTTTCAACTGACCCAGGATAGCTGCCACGCCTTTTTGTGGATCTGAGAGCGCGCGTGGGTCGAGCAGACCACTTGTCTGCTGCCAGCCTCCCAGGACATTTAGGTACTGCTTATCGCCAATTTCAATAATTTGTGCCTGCACTGTTGCTCCGCCGAAGATCACATTCGCCGTCGCCTGGAGCTTGTCAGGAACTACGATATCGCCATCGGCGCTCTGGATCGGTAACTGGCTGGTCGTGCCGATATTCTGGGCCTTCAGATTAAAGTGATAGGAAGAAACTTTCTGTATGGCCGCCTGCGCGTTCTGGATCAACTGCTGGGCGCTGGGCGCTGGTGTGCTGCCCCCGCCGCAGCCAATCAGCAGCAGAATCAGAGCCATTGTTCCACTCAAAATTGTCAGGGTGCGTACTAAAGGGGTTTTCCGCATAAATTGCCTCCACAGTTTATAGACAGCATTGAGCAGGCCTCTCAACGCGGGCGTTTTCGCAACGCAAGCTATTGTACCATAGTTCACCGGCAAAGAGCGACGTTCTCACACCTCCGATTAGGGCTTATGCATTCTCTGAACTCGCCGCCTGCGGCGGCTCGCAAAAAGAAAAAAAGGGTTTTTCGGGGACACCCCGTCGCTTTTCGTCCCCCGGACGGCTCTCGCCCCGGTTAAGGGCAGCCGCATCCGGGGGATGAAA
>DASVMX010000670.1:0-3410 GCA_036384215.1 Ktedonobacteraceae bacterium
ATAACAATAGTTATTATTGCCTTGAACAATGGTAACATGCCAGTTATACTCTTGCATAGATCGCTTTTTCTTGATTTAGACGCGCCGGCCAGGCGGACTTCCAGATGGATGGCGCATGTTCTTTTTTGCCAGGGAATGCTTACCACTCGTTCGCATAAACGATAAAGCGATCAAAAGAAGGATAACGGTATGAATTTTCTCAAGGCGCTGCGCTTGCCACAGGTAGCGTTGTTGTGGATCGGCCAGGTGCTTTCGGCCATTGGCGACTATTTTTATACTATCGCGGTGATGTGGATTGCGGTGAAAACTTCTGGCAGCGACGCGGGCCTGGTGGCGGGCGCGGGAGGAATCGCGACCATTTTCTGCGGTCTGCTCGGCGGCGTCTATGCCGATCGCTGGAATCGGCGTATCACAATGATTGTGGTCGACCTGGTGCGCGCGCTGGTCGTTCTGCTCCTGCCAGTCCTGGCGCTGAGCGGCAGGCTCCAATTCTGGCACCTCGTCGTAGTGGAGGTGATTATCAGCAGCCTGGGCGCGTTATTTGATCCCGCTCTCCAGGCAAGTTTACCCGTGCTGACCGGAGATGCGCGCACGCTGCAAGCCACCAACGGCCTGATGGATATCACCCGGCGGCTGGCGCGCGCGCTGGGGCCGAGCCTGGCCGGCCTGCTTGTCACTTTTCTGCCGCTGGCCCATCTCTTCACACTGGACGCGGTGAGTTTCGCAGTCTCTGCGCTCGCGGTCTTTGCCCTTGGCAGACGTTTTGCCTGGAAGCCGAGTCAGGACCATGTCGAGAAACAAACTGGAGGAAACGCCAGTATGCTACAAGAGATTGCCGGGGCCATCCGCCTGGTCAGAAACCACCGGCCACTCTTCTGGTCCATGCTCGCGGTTATTGTCAGTAATCTCGTGTGGGGCATTGCTTTTGTGGTCGGGGTGCCACTGCTGGTAGTCCACGAACTGGGCAATGGAGTCGGTACATATGGTCTGATCGTCGGCGCGTATGGTGTGGGCAACGTGTTGAGTAATCTGGTAATCGGCAGCCTGGATATCAAACGCAGAGCCCTGCTGATTTTTCTGGGCAAGGTTCTGCTGGGTCTGGGCTTTCTCCTGCTGGGACTCTCTACATCGGTGCCCATGGCCCTGCTGGCCAGCGCGCTGGCGGCTGTGGGCGGGCCAATGGGTGATATTATGATCCTGGTAATCCTGCAAACCGAGCTGCCCTCCGACCAGATAGGCAAGGCATTCAGCCTGCATATGGTGCTGGAAAGCGGGGGCGTCGCGCTCGGCCTGTTTCTGGCCGTGCCTTTCTTTACCCTTGTCAGTGTTCCACTGGGCATTGCCAGCAGCGCTGCTCTGCTGCTACTCGTAGGCGTAGCTGGCCTGATCTACTGCTGGTTCCGCGAACCCGCTTCACAGATCGCGACAGGTAAAACCGGCAAATAGCAACATGATTTTGCTACTTGCATCAGATAAGCACACATGTTATGCTCACATCGAGCCAGGGGAATACGACCCGCGGGGTCGCTGGCTCGTTTTTCTCTTGGAGAAGAGAAAAGCAGAAAAAAACTTATTAGAAGGCGGGCGAGTTCGTGGGTAACCGCTTTGTGCATCACCATTCCCAGTCTCATGTGCTCTCATTTCTTGGTCTGTGCTTCTGCCTGGTTTTGCTGGCGTCCTGCGGAGGCCAGAATGGCACAACTCCCATGAATGGCACAAACACGCCAACAAATAAACAGACGCTGGTCTTCCCCAATGTGGGGATTCAAGATCTCTATAGCCTTGATCCAACGCAGGCCTCAGACGATAATTCCACGATGGCCCTGAACATGATCTATAGCGGTCTCGTCCGCCTGGATAAAGATCTTAATGTGATAGCAGATCAGGCAACCTGGAACATTTCTACTGACCGCAAAGTCTATACTTTTACGCTCAAACCAGATCTAACCTTTTCGGATGGAACGCCAATCACGGCTGAGAGTTATGTCTATAGCCTGACGCGCGCTCTATCACCCGCGACTGACAGCCCAAATGCAAAGCTGTTCCTGGGCAATATCGCCGGGGCCGCGGAGGTCAATTCCGGGAAAGCAACGACCTTAAGTGGCGTGCGCGCACTGAATGCTCAGACCTTGCAGATCACACTAAGCAACCCGACAGAGTACTTTCTCCAGGTGCTGGCTAATCCACTGGCTTTCCCGGTCAATCAAAAACTGGTTCAGCAATACGGAGACCCCACCTGGGCTAACCACGTGGTAAATCATGGCGCGGGCAGTGGACCATTTATGGTCAAGAGCTGGAAGCACAACGCCAAGATCGTCCTGGTCCCCAATCCCCATTACTATGGGCCTCATATACGCCTGAAGGAGGTCGATATGATCTTCGCGGTTGACGCGCATGATGCATTTCAGGCATATCAAGGAGGACAGTATAACTTTGTCTGGCGCATTATCTCCAGTGATTTAACCGCGGCACGCGGTCTCGCTGGCTTTACCAGTCAATCGCAGTTGGAGACCGACGCGCTCTTTTTCGATCCGCAAAAACCACCATTTAACCACCTCGAAGTGCGCCAGGCCTTTGCCTACGCCCTTGATAAAAACCAGCTGGCACAATCAGTGCTGGCGAACTCGGTAGTGCCGGCCTCTACGATCATCCCACCCGGCATTCCCGGCTATCAGCCTGCTATCACCTCACTCCCTTTTGACAAGGCAAAGGCGCAGGCCACGCTGAAGATTGCCTATCCTGATGTAACCCAGATGGAGCCCGTGACATTTTTCTATCCTGGTTCGCTCGTTTCTGACACGCTGGCAGCGTGGTTACGACAGACATGGCTCTCAGTTCTGGGGGTCTCGGTCAAGATGGTGCCAACTGAAACCAATGCCTATAACAGAGCAATTCAGGATCACAATATTTCTTTCGGATTTACCCAGTGGGACGCGGATTTCCCTGATCCTTACGACGCCCTGGCGCTGAATCTGCTCCCCAACGAAACGGGAAACTGGGGCCAGTGGCAAAATTCGCAATTTGAGCAACTTGTCCAACAGGCCGAGCAATCCAGTGGTAGCGGCCGCCTGGATCTGTATGCTCAGGCCGAACAATTGGCCATTAACGATGTCGGCTGGCTGCCCATCTCCCACCAGAGCCTGGCCGCCATTATCCCGGCAACAGTCCACGGCGTAAGCATTACCCACATGGGACTCTACTTCGGCGATTGGTCAGGGGTATACCTGACCACGCGCTAAAAAGGCTAGCAGTAGATCGGTCCACCTGATAAAGCGGAGAAAGGAGAAGGCGGGGTACTCGCACCTTGCCGCGAGAACTCCGCCTTCTCCTTCACTGCTTTATCAGGTGGACCGATCTACTGCTGGCCTTTTTAGCGCGTGGTCAGGTATACCCCTGACCAATCGCCGAAG
>DASVMX010000671.1:0-13390 GCA_036384215.1 Ktedonobacteraceae bacterium
GAAGCACCATATGTTCAAAGTCTGCCAGCGCCTGCACGGCCTCCAGGTAGCCAGCGATTTCAGTGGGATGCGAGAGCACATTGTCGGCCAGCAGCAGGGCCTCGGGAGTTAGTTTGGGGAGTAGCAGGGCGAGCTGAGTGGGTGCGCTATAGCGGTCGGCATCAAAGAAGACGCAGTCGAAAGGGCCGGATAGACTGGAGACGATTTCGGTAGCGTCGCCACATCGCAGCTCGACCAGCTTGCGCAGGCCCGCCTGGTGCAGGTTGGCAGCCGCCAGCGCCTGTTTGCGCTGCTCGCGGTCAATGCTGGTCACGCGCCCGCCGGTCTGCTGAGCCGCCCAGGCCAGCCAGCATGTACTATAGCCATTCGAGGTGCCGATTTCCAGAATACGCGTGCGCTTATTGCTGCGCACCAGAAAACTCAGAAACCGGGCCGTCTCTGGCTCCAGGTTGAGCATTTTCTGCCGCCGATCAGCCTGCTGAGCATCATTCTCTGTACCCTGCTGGTAGAGCTTATCTAGAAAAGTGAGCAATTGAGCATCCATGATTGTTTTGGCATCCTTTTTCTCTGGTCTAGTTGCCTGTAATCACTATCAGAATATCTCCCTGGTTAACGGTCTGGCCTTTGGTAGCGTGGACTTCTTTGACGGTGCCGCCGTGTGGGGTGGTGAGATCGTTTTCCATTTTCATGGCTTCCAGGATGGCGACGGTTTCGCCACGTTCGACGGTTTCGCCTTCGGCTTTGGGGATGGAGAGCACCAGGCCGGGCATGGGGGCGCGCACTTTGATTTCGCCTACCTCGTGGCCCCCCTGAAGCGAGCCGAGCAGCGCGCGTTCGCGTTCGTCTTCGACATGGACCTCAAAACGCCAGCCCGCGAGCAGGATTTCGTAGGTGATCCCCTGCTGTTCGTCGGGCAAGTTCAGGCGGCGCGCAACGACCTCATATGAGCGGCCCTGGATCAGCAGGGTATAGCGGCCACCCTGCGCGATATGTCCATGCGCGTCCGCGGCCAGGGGCGCGATCTGGCGCCAGTCAAGGGTCTGCGGTGTGCCATCCAGCGTCACCTGGCGCTGCTGGCCGTTCGCGCTGGTTTCGACGATGTAGCTGGTATCATTGATACTGGAAATATAAGCCATGGATAAACAGTCCTTCTTTGCACCGTAGTCTGGAATAAACCTGCCCCATTATATCATCTCTGCTTTGAGGATACTTTTTGGCTTATCCTGGTGGGTGGGCGTCACTTTTTTGCAACCTGACTCACACCGGACCGCGCCTCCGGTGTGGTCACATCGATGTGTTTGCAAAAAATGACGCCCACCGTATCCTGATTATTGGGCAGTGTGTCCTCTTCCCCAACAGCACTTGTTTATTTATTCTAAACGGTTTTGAGTGTAAGAGCAGGAAAAAAGTTTTATGAAATAAAACTTTTTTCCTGCTCTTACACTCAAAACCGTTTAATTTACAGATTTGGGGTGGAGTCCAGGAGATTCTAACGTTTTTCTAACATTCATCCTACGTGGTTCTAACAGAGAATATGCGATACTCTTTTACGGAAAACGTTGGGTGGTCATAAATAGCACAGCCACAGGTTGGAAAGATGAAGCAAGAACAGACTCAACACAACACAGACGGGAAAAGTACGCCGCGCGAGGAGCCACGCCCTTTGCGAGAGGGAGAGGCAGGAGCCGCGCGCCCGGAGCGGGAGCCGCGCCGGGTGTACCATTGCGCGAACTGTGACATTGAGTTTTTCTGGGTGCCGATAATAGCAAAGGGAAATGTGTACTGCTGTACAGGTTGTGCTGGCGGTGGCCCCTGCACCTGTGATTATTCGCTCTATCGCTCGGTGACGATCATGGGCGTCATCCATTACGAGTAAATCCAATGGATGACGTTGTATATGCGTGCCGGGCCACCCGTTATATGTAATGACTCGCTATTGAAAGGTAAAGGAGTTTTCGTCATGGGAAAAATTCGTCCTGTTGGCGACCGCGTGGTCGTCAAGCCATCCGCGAAAGAAGAAGTGACAAAGAGCGGCATTGTGCTGCCTGATACCGCCAAAGAGAAGCCCCAGGAGGGCACGGTGGTAGCCGTGGGTAGTGGCCGTTTGCTGGATAACGGCGAGCGCGTGGCTCTGGATGTTCACGAGGGTGATCGCGTGCTGTTCGCCAAGTATGGTGGGACAGAGTTTAAACTGGATGGTGAAGAGTTCCTGGTTCTCAAAGAGAATGACATCCTTGCCATTATTGGCTAAGACTGAAAGAAAGGCACACAAGACATGGCAAAACAGCTTATATTTGACGAAGAGGCTCGTCGTTCGCTGAAAAAGGGCATCGATACCCTGGCCAGTGCGGTGAAGACGACCCTTGGCCCCAAAGGGCGCAATGTGGCTCTGGATAAGAAATTCGGCGCTCCCTCGGTGACGCATGATGGTGTGACAGTGGCGAAAGAGATCCAGCTGGAGAATCCTTTCGAGAACATGGGCGCGCAACTCCTCAAAGAGGCCGCGACCAGGACCAATGATGTTGCTGGCGATGGCACCACCACTGCCACGGTGCTGGCTCAGGCTGTTGTAACCGAGGGTCTGAAGAACCTGGCTGCTGGCGCCAATCCTATGCAGTTGAAATACGGCATCGACAAGGGCACCGAGACGATTGTAAACTATATCCACGAGATTGCCCGCCCCGTCGAGACCCGCGAAGATATCGCGCACATTGCGACCAACTCCGCCGCAGACGAGACGATTGGTACACTGATCGCTGATGTCATGGATCGCGTAGGTAAAGATGGTGTGATCACCGTTGAGTCCTCGCGTGGCACCAACTTCGAGACCGAGTATGTCGAGGGTATGCAGATCGATAAGGGCTACCTCTCCGCTTACTTCGTGACCAACACGGAGAAGATGGAAGCCACGGTCGATAATCCCTACATTCTGATCACGGACAAGAAGATCAGCGCAGTTTCCGACATTTTGCCCATTCTGGAGAAGCTGACCCAGCAGGGCCGCCGCGAGATTGTGATCATCGCCGAGGATGTGGACGGAGAGGCGTTGCCCACCCTGGTGGTCAACAAGCTGCGCGGCATCCTCAATGTGCTGGCGGTCAAGGCTCCAGGCTTCGGCGATCGCCGCAAAGAGATGCTCCAGGATATCGCCATTCTCACCGGCGGCACCGTGATTAGCGAGGACATGGGCCGCCGCCTGGACAGCGTGACGCTGGCCGATCTTGGTCAGGCTCGCTCGGTGGTTTCGACCAAAGAGGACACCACGATCATCGAGGGACATGGTTCCCAGGAAGATATCCAGGCCCGCACGCGCCAGATCAAAGCGCAGATTGAAGAGACCACCAGCGACTACGACCGCGAGAAACTCCAGGAGCGCCTGGCCAAGCTCTCCGGTGGTGTGGCGCTGATCAAAGTTGGCGCTGGCTCCGAGGTTGAGCAGAAGTATCGCCAGACCCGCGTCGAGGACGCGCTTTCCGCCGCTCGCGCGGGCATCGAAGAGGGTATGGTCCCCGGTGGCGGCGTGGCGCTGCTGAACGCCATCGCTGCCCTGGACCAGCTGAGCCTGACCGGCGATGCCTCGACCGGTATCAGCATCCTGCGGCGCGCCCTCGAAGAGCCGATTCGCCAGCTCGCCGCCAACGGCGGCAAAGATGGCTCGGTCATCGTCGAAGGCATCCGTCGCTCGCAGAAAGAGCAGAACAACAGCAACTTCGGCTACAATGTGCTCGATGATCGCTACGAGGACATGTTCGCCTCCGGCATCACCGATCCGGCCAAAGTGACCCGCTCTGCCCTGCAGAACGCCACCAGCATCGCGGCCATGATCCTGACCACCGAGGCGCTGATCACTGATCTGCCCGAGAAAGAGAAGCCTGCCGCTCCCGCCATGCCGGAGTACTAAAGTTTCATCTCGTAAAAGAACGTAAAAGCGCGGGACCAGCCAGGCTGGTCCCGCGCTTTTACGTGCTTTTACGAGATGAAATGACAATCAAAGCGCACTTTGCCATTTTTGCGGTCTGTAACGACGTGGATGACTTCCAGAGAGATGGGCTGTCCCGGCTCAACCGGGATATCTCCTACATCAAGCACGCGGCACTCAAACTGACGCGTGGGATCGTTGACATCTGCCAGGATGCAGCGCACATAGGGATGATTTTCTCCCTGAAAGATGGCTGTGAGTCCTGGTTCTTTCTCAAGCAGTGTTCCCGCTCGAAGCATACTGGATACGCTCCTTTCAACTCACCTTCAGGATACCGTCAATAGTTTACCACTGAGGATGCGCAGGTGCGCGGTATCGTTCAGGCGAGTGATCCAGGGAAGCTCTTGCTCAAAGATCAGCTCGCTGATCGAAGTATTATCGTGGCGGAAACAGTGGCGATAGCTGAGATCGAGCTTGAGGGCGTGGCAGAAGAGAATGCCGATAAAGCCCCCGTGGGTGGCCCAGAGCACAGTTTTGCCCGCGTACTGCTCCCGATAGCGCTGCAAAGCTCGTTCCGCGCGCCCGCGAACCTGTATGAAGCTTTCGCCTCCTGGAGGAGCAATATTGATTGGATCGCCGCGCACAGCGGTCCACTCGGCCAGGTTGCGTTCCTGAATCTGGTGCGCGGTAAAGCCTTCCCAGGTGCCCATGTGAACTTCGCGCAGGTCAGGATCTTCCAGCACCGGCAGATGGTGGTGTCTGGCGATTGCCATGGCAGTGTGACGCGTGCGCTGGAGGTCAGAGGAGACAATAAGATCGATTTTCTCGGCAGCGAGGTATCTTCCCGCAGCCTCCGCCTGGCGCTCTCCCAGGTCGGTCAGCGGGGCATCCGTCTGCCCGGTATACATCTGGTCGAGGTTGTGCTGAGTAATGCCATGTCGGACAAGCAATAGCCGCAAAGATTTTTCTCCTATATCTTAACAATAATTATTGACTCTTCTTTTTCTATCTATCTTATCACAGACGCGGCTCTGTCCGCGTAGATTGTTCTTTGCCCCACCGCCCACCCTTCATAAAACGAAGCCTGGGAAAAGAGTTCTAAGCCTGTTCCCTGGCTCAGAACTCTTTTCCCAGGCTTCGTTTTAACTCAATACTTCAGGATTAAGAATGTTGGGTGGGCGTTCGCCGTGGGCGTGGGCGGCGATGTTGTTAGCGGCCATGGTGGCCATGAGTGTGCGCGTGTGGAGAGAGGCGCTGGCGATATGTGGTAGGAGCACGACGTTTTCCATGCCGAGCAGTTCTGGTTCCACCGCGGGCTCGCGCTCGAAGACATCCAGGCCGGCGCCAGCGATGGTGCCCTGCTGAAGTGCTTTGACCAGGGCTTTTTCATCGATGATTGGGCCGCGCGCGGTGTTGATGAGGATCGCGCTCGTTTTCATCAGGCCCAGTTCGCGCTCGCCGATCAGGTGATGTGTGGCGGGAGCGTAAGGCGTGTGCAGGCTGACAAAATCGGCTTGCTGGAGCAGCTCGTCCAGCGGCAGGTAGATGGCGTGGTACTCGGCCTCTTCGGCGGGAGAGAGGCGCTGGCGGTTGTGGTAGAGTATCTTCATGTCAAAGCCACTGGCGCGCCGGGCCATGACTTTGCCGATGCGTCCCATACCTATCAGGCCAAGCGTGGCGTGATTGACCTCCGCGCCGCAGAAGAGCAGCGGCCCCCAGCCGGTGAACTTGCCAGCGCGCAAGAAGCGTTCCGACTCGGGAATGCGCCGCGCCGCGGCCAGCAGGAGGCCGAAGGCCAGGTCGGCGGTAGTATCGGTGAGCACTCCGGGGGTATTGGTGACCGCGATGCCCAGGCGCGTGGCGGCGGCGATGTCAATATTGTTATAGCCAACCGCCATATTCGCGAGCAAGCGCAGGCGTGGCTGCGCGCCGGCGCAGGCTGTAAGAAAACGCTCGTCTATGGTGTCGGTGAGCAAGCAAAAGAGATAATCGTGGCCGGGACCGCGCTGCGCGAGTTCGGCGGGCGACCAGATGCCGCCCTCTTTGCGATTGGCTTCAACCTCGCCAATAGCCTCCAGCAGCGGATAGGCAGGCTCTGGCACTTTTTGCGTGACCAGGATCTTTGGACGATTTGCCATAATGACCTCCAGGAAAAGATAGCACTTTATTGTACCATTTCCAGCCTTATGAACCCTGGCTCCAGACCTGGATTGTGCCATCTGTGAGCGCGACGACAAGTTGCTTTCCGGCGAAATGCAGAGCGCTGATCTGCCAGGGGTGGTAGAGTTTCTGGATAATCTGTCCCTGGTGCGCTGACCAGAGGTCGATGACTCCTTCGTTGATTTCGCTGTCCTCGCGCGCGACCGCGAGCCAATCGCCATCGGGCGAGATTGCCAGGCGCGAACTCGCGCCCATAGAGCCGCTGACCAGCTCGCTGTAGGTTCCGTTGAGGGTATCGTGAAGGCGCAGCAGCTTATCGCTATAGACAAACGCCACGTAGTTGAGATCGGGTGTGATCGCGTATGGTGGGGTGCAGTGCGCGCAGAGGCCTGCGAGGATCGCGACGCTGATCTGTGGACGTGCTTTATTGGCAAAGCGGGTTTTGCTGGCCAGATCCCAGCGGCGCAGCACGATCATTTGCTCTGTTTCGTCTGGCACATTGGCGCAGGAAAGTGTCAGAAGCGTGCGCAGATCTTGTGACAGCGCGCGCACGCGAATAGCCCAGAACTCGCGTTTATCGATCTCGATTTCAACGCAGGTCAACGGCTCGCTCAGTTTGTTCGGCGGCGTGTTCAGCGTGTGTGCCAGCACATCTGTGCCCCGGACCCCGTGGATACGCGGCGCCAGGGGATCTTTGAGCTGGAGAGGCAAGGCCATCCAGATGTCCGCAGTGTCGCCAGCCAGTTCGCGCAGCACCACATCCAGCGAATAGTGAGCGGAGACGGCGCGTTGATCCAGCGCGTGGCTCCAGCGCAGCGATCCGTCCGCGGTGTCCCACATGTGCAGGCCCAGTCTGCCCCAGCCAGCCAGAAAGCGTCCATTGGCCGAGAAGCGCAGCTCACGTAACGACTCAACCGTGTGTTGCCGATTCATCACAAAATGCACAGGTGGTTTCAGCCCTGGCTGATCCACGCGCCAGCAGAGACCCTTGCTGTCCAGCGAGCCAGCCGCGATCAGCAGCCCGGCGCCGGCAGTTACGCTGTTGAGCGTAGAGATCACTCCCAGTCCGCTGCGCAGCCTGGCTCCTGTGCGTAGCGGTCCCCTGGTGCTGAAAATGCTCAAGCCCGCGAACTCGATATCATCCGCTGGATCAAACTTGTGCGCCACCGGACGCGGCCTCACCAGTCCGCCCTTGCGCAGATCGATACTGCCGCCGATGATCGTATCATAGTTCAGCCGCTTCTCAGGGTCGCTCAACACATCATAGGCGCGATTAATGCGCTTCATCTGCACAGCTCCCTCAGGACCCGCCAGGTCCGGGTGAAAGCGCCGCGCCAACTGCCGGTACGCTCGCTTGAGCGTATCATTATCCGCGTCCAGGGGGACTCCTAAAATTGTGTAGTAGTTGTCAGGTGTATCCATATCGATCTCATCGAGGCTTTAAAGTAGGAAAGTTTTTCCCAGGCTGTTGTCGCCGGTGATTAAGTTCAACCTTTGAGCGAGATCCCATTCTATTTCGCGAATGGGACCTACTTCTGTCAATTTTAACGCATCCAACATTTTTTCAGTTCCTGAAATAGAATGGAGCCACAATCAGGGCTATGCATAGTATCGCCTATCGAGGTGCCCTATGGCAACTTTTTTGTCTGGCTCTTTTCTCAGGCGTTAGAGGGAGACGATTCTCGTTTTTTCTCTGTTGTCCCTGGTTTCTATTCTGCGCAGACCCCAGAGGTACCAGGTCGCGAAGGTGCGGTAAGGGCGCCAGGGTTCCGCTCGTTCACGGGCCTGCTGTCTGGTGGGGCGTTCGGGGAGCTGGTAGGCTGAGCGCATACCCTCAAGCAGGCCGAGATCGTCGACAGGCAGGACATCGGGGCGGGCGAAGGTAAAGATCAGGCTCATTTCAGCCGTCCATCTGCCAATGCCCTTGATGGCGCTGAGCCGGGTGATGATCTCTTCGTCCTCTAAATCGTTGAGGCGTTCCAGTTGCAACTTGCCAGCGTCGATGTGTTCGATGATATTGCGAATATAGCGAGCCTTGGAGTTTGAAAGCCCTAACGCGCGTAGATACTCAACGTCCAGGGGCAGAAGCGACTCAGGAGTGACTTTTCCATCCGGGAGGGCTGAGCGGACGCGTGCCATGATAGCGTCGGCGGCTTTCACGGAAATCTGTTGCGAGATAATCGCATCCACCAGGGCACTGAAGACATCGGGATCGGGTTGAAGCGTACAGGGTCCAACGCGGGCAATGGTCGCCTGCATAACCGGGTCCGCCTCACTTAAATAAGCTGTGGCAGTCGCAACAACGGTAGCAAATGAATCTTCCATGGGTGTTTTTCTTTCTTTACCAGACAGAACCTTTGAACCTGTGCTGTTAGTATAGAAGAAAGAAGAACATCTGTCCAGCTTGATGCAGCTTGTAGCTATGCAGAAATCACAACAGAAGCAAGCTCAATCGGCGAGATGAAGCCGATCGCTGGAGGCAAATCCGATCAATAGGAAACATGAAATCATTTGAAGCCGAGGAAACATGCCCATCGTTTACAGAGGGCGATTGTGGTCTACGGAGCGAGCTAGATATTGTGAGTATGCGACAAGAATCGCCTGGCAAGCTGCTTCTGGGGAGTCACAGTTCATCCTCGGTCCCCAGGTTTCCTTTTCGCCATCAGGAAAAGTGAGGGCCAGCCATTTATCACTCTCTGTCAGTGGTGCCTTCTTCTGAAGATCTGCTAAGGTAGTGATCCTTTGAGAGGGGGCCGTTCCTCTTTGAAGATCTGCCAATTCCGCAAAAGCCATGCCAAAGATTAAGTCGCGCCAACCGACATATTCTACCCAACCCCCTGGGAGTACAATCAGCATCGGTTGGAGCTGATTCCTGTCCCTTTTAGCGGCTCCTGATTTGCCAATGAGTCTCACTGCTAGCACTAGACCGACGATGATGGCCACGGACACCAGGCAATAGAGGGGCACATTGAGATCGGGCCAGATAGGTCGATGATGGATTTGATGTGGTGCTCTTCCTTCAGAATATCCTCCTTTCAAGACGATGAGGGCGATAAGAGCAGGCCAGGGACAGAGAATGAGGATCAACCCGGTAGCAAGGTAAACAGTCGGTAAGCCAGGTAATGACGTTTTTTTGCCCTGAAATACTTGCCAGGAGGCTGGAGCCTTCTGTTGCCGGACGAGGTCCAATGCCTCCTTTGCCCAGGTTCGATTCAGCGCTTTCTGCAGCTTATTCATAGGGACTTGCTCCTTCAACTGCTTGATATGATTGAGGATATTTCCTCGCATACTAATAACGTGGAGAAGGTCGTTTCTATGGATATGGATGTGATCAACTGTTATAACGACCCGATAAAAGTCTGGGGAAACTTTGGATTGTACGCCTGAGTCATAACAAATATTTCTCCCTTTCTCTGCCGCAGGCGCTGAGGCCACAGACAAGAGATAGCCGAGTAGTTACCTTCAGTTTGCGCTAATTGATCGTGCCTCTTGTGAATTAATGGTGCAAAAAAGGAACGCGTCGCCATATTGTGTTTGCAGAGGTTGGCAACAATAGGAATGGGGAAAGGTGCCAGGTTTTCATGAGTTCTGTGATCCAGACGTAGGCCAGCAGGGGGGCGACGATGATGACCAGGTGGTTGTAGTCCCAGGAGCGCGTGAGGTTACCGTGAATAAGACACGAGAGGGCGCGCAGCATACCGCAGCCGATGCAATGTTTGCCAGTGATAAGAGTATACAGGCAGAGCGTCGGGCCATGTTCAACCGAGCTAGTGGGTATAAGCCAGAAAAGCAGCGGCAGCAGAAGCAGCCCGGCCCGCTTTCCTGGCACTATCAGATCTTTCTTGAGCATGCTTATCTCAGCAGAGGGCGTCCAAAGTTATCCGTATAGCTGTTGGTAAGAAGCATAATGAAATCGACCAGGGTCCAGATTCCGCATCCACCGGCGGTAAACAACTGAATGAGGCCAATCGCGACATGTCCAGTATAGAAGCGATGGATGCCCAGGTAGCCTAAAAAGATGCAGAGAAGGAGCGCCACGACCCAATTTTTCTGGGGTGCCATAATGCCTGCGCCTGCCGCGCCGACCTGGATATTGATTTGCTGGTAGGGCTGCTGGGCCTGGGCGTAAGGTGGCACTGACTGGCCATAAGGAGGTACCTGCTGCTGATACTGGCCATAGGCTGGCTGCTGGCCATAAACGGGCTGACCGGGAGCAGGCTGGCCATAAACAGGCTGACCGTAAGCAGGCTGCTGGGGTCTGTACCCATCTGGTCCTGTTTGTGGAGCATATTGGCCGTATGGTTGTTCCTGGCCTGACGGCTGATTGTACTGGCTAGAAGGCTCTTGTGGTGGCTGATACATCTTTGTTCCCTTTCATTCAGGGTTCTTCATTTCCGACTTGAATTTTAAAACGATGATCTGATCTTCTCTGCCAGGCAAGCTGACAGCAACAACTCCTTGCATCTCGGACAAAGAGAACCGCGGTCGAGCGGTTCGTCCGAGATGGATAAGAGACCGAGTTCGTCCGAGATGGATAAAGGACTGCACGATCTAGCTCTTTGCTTGCGCGGTAACAAAAAACCAGTTCGTCAAATCGGTTTAAAAGGACGATAGTAAAGGGCTGCGTGCCCCTGTCCTCGCAAGGTTAGAAATAGTATACTGTAGAATAAAGGTGCTGTGGCAAGATAGCCGGCGAGGAGCTTGTTTACTCCAGCTTTGCGCTTCCTCTGTCCCTTTCAACATATCGATATTACGCGCGCAAGTTACAGCCGAACAGTTCCTGAGCATCTTCCCATCCGAGTGCCTCGCGTGTTCGCCCTATTTTACCAGAGTTTGAGTGATAATGCAAGCTTTTCGATAACTATTTTTGTCGGGATGTAATTATTCTAGAGATGAAGTTGTTCCAGATAAGCGCAGAAGATCTGCTCGTCGGCCAGGAGGGATAGATGTTATGGCTCAATTTTTTGTTTTGGGGCCAATGTCGTACAATGTCAGGGATGAATCGACAAAATAGGTACTACACGCGAGGAATAGAGGCTATTCGCGGGAGGAACGTATGACAGAAACGAATGAAGCGGTCGAAACCACGTCGCCGCGTCCACATACAAATCGTTTGATCAACGAGACCAGTCCATATCTTTTGCAGCACGCGCACAATCCTGTGAACTGGTATCCGTGGGGAGAAGAGGCGCTGCGCAAGGCGCGGGACGAAGATAAGCCGATTTTGCTCAGCGTGGGCTATTCGGCCTGTCACTGGTGTCATGTGATGGAGCGCGAGTCGTTTGAAAATGAGCGTATCGCGGATGTGATGAACACCCACTTTGTCTCGATCAAAGTTGATCGGGAGGAGCGCCCGGATATCGATGGCATTTATATGCAAGCAGTGCAGGCGATCACGCGCCAGGGCGGCTGGCCGATGACCGTTTTTCTGACGCCCGATGGTCGCCCGTTTTATGGCGGAACCTATTTTCCGCCCCAGGATCGCCAGTATGGCCGCCAGACTCTGCCGGGTTTTCAGACTATTCTGCAATCGGTGGCCAATTTATATGCTCAGCAGCGTTCCGATGTAGAGGAGCAAGCAGATCAACTGGCCACCTTCCTGCGCCAGAAGAGCGACGCGCCCCTGCGTTCGATGGGCACCTTTCCCGCGCTTGAGAGCGTCTCGCTGGACCTGTTGACTGGCGCGGGCCGCGAGCTGATGGGCGAGTTCGATGAAACCAACGGCGGCTTCGGGGATGCGCCGAAGTTTCCCAATACGATGTCGCTGGAATTTCTACTGCGCCTGCACCTGCATCGCCAGCGCGACGAACTGCCCGGCGCCGAGGGCCGCTCTGAACTGGAGGTGATCGAGACTTCCCTCAAACGCATGGCGCACGGTGGCATCTATGATCAACTTGGCGGCGGCTTCCATCGCTATTCGGTCGATGCCGAGTGGCTGGTGCCGCATTTCGAGAAGATGCTCTATGATAATGCCCTGCTCAGCCGTCTCTACCTGCACGCCTACCTGGTTACGGGTGAGACCTTTTACCGCCGCGTGGCTACCCAGACCCTGGACTATGTGATGCGCGAAATGACCTCGCCAGAAGGCGGTTTCTACTCGACGCAGGACGCGGATAGCGAGGGCGAAGAGGGCAAATTCTTCCTCTGGACGCCCTCCGAGATCGAGGAACTCCTGCCCGCCAGGGACGCGCAGCTCTTTATGCTCTACTACGACGTGAGTGAGCGCGGCAATTTCGAGGGCAAGAACATCCTGCATGTCTCCAAGAAACTGGCGGTGATTGCCGAAGGGGCCGGGGTCAGCGAAGAGGAGTACAAAGAAGTCCTGCGGCGTGGACGCGCGACGCTCTTCGCCGCGCGCGAACAGCGTATCAAGCCCGCGCGCGATGAGAAGGTTCTGACGGCCTGGAACGGCCTGATGCTGCGCAGCTTCGCCGAGACCGCGCGCTACCTCCAGCGCGCCGACTACCTCCAGGTTGCGCGCAACAATGCCGAGTTTCTCCTGCGCGAACTTGCTCCCAACGGACGCCTGCTGCGCACCTATAAAGACGGCCATGCTCACCTCAAAGGCTACCTGGAAGACTACTTCTTTCTGGCTGACGGGCTGCTCGCGCTCTACGAGGCCGATTTCGAGCCGCGCTGGTTTGAAGAGGCCCGGCGCCTGGTGGGCGAGGCCATCGCGTTCTTTGGCGACGAAGAGAACGGCGGCTTTTTCGACACCGGCGTTGACCACGAGGAACTGCTCAGCCGGCCCAAGGATATCATGGATAACGCTACGCCGGCTGGCAACAGCGTCGCCGCGGATGTACTCTTGCGCCTGTCCGCCTGGACAGGCGCGAGCGGCTATCGCCAGCGCGCTGACGAGTACCTGCGCGCGCTGAGCGACCTGATGGTCAAGTATCCCCAGTCGTTTGGACACGTCCTGGGGGCGCTCGACTTTGCCCTCTCGCCAGCCCGCGAATTTGCTATCATCGGCGATCCCCAGGCACCGGAGACGCAGCGCCTGCTGGCCGTCATCAACGCGCGTTACCAGCCCAACAGCGTCCTCGCCAGCGCCGCGCCCGCACACATCGCTGCCAGCAAAATCGTTCCGCTGCTCGCCGACCGTCCCCTCAAAAACGGCCAGCCCAGCGCCTACGTCTGCCAGAACTTCGCCTGCCAGGCTCCCGTTACCAGCTCTGACGAGCTGAAGAGTCTGTTGTAATCGAGAACGCAGTTTTGTCGTATCTGTAAAACTGCGTTCTCGATTACATAAAGGATGCTTTGCGATTTTTGTATGATTTTCAGGATAATTTTGCGTAGCAAAATTATCCT
>DASVMX010000672.1:0-3584 GCA_036384215.1 Ktedonobacteraceae bacterium
CTACACGGCTATAACCTGGGTGGCGCGGAAGAGATCGAGCCAGGTGTTGTTGAAATAGGGAGAATAGAGGACGCCTGGATCGTTATTGTAGCCGTAGGATGTGTGTCCGTTGAGATACAACTGGCCGTTGATTGTGATAAACCAGCCGCCGCCGCTGGAACCGCCGGTCATATCACACGCGACCCCCAGAGGACTATCGGTGTTCTGGTTATCGTCGGTTTTCAGGACCGGCGACTCGCATTTGAGCTGCATCTTCCCGGTGAATGGCGGTGCCGCGGGATAGCCTACGGCCAGGTATTTGCGCGCGACATAATCGACATTGGCCAGCCCGGAGACGCTGCCGAAGGCGTCGGCGAGCTTTTTGCCACCGGCAGTGGCGGGCGCGACCACGGCCATGCCTAAATCATCTCCATACCAGCCATCCGGGCGGTCGCTGTGGTCCAGCCAGATCTTATCCGTGGCCAGGATTTTAGCGACATAGAAGTGACAGCCGTTCCCGGTATACACCGGGCAGAAGACCCAGTTGGAGACAAAGTGTTTGTTGTTCACCACGCAATGTCCAGCAGTGTCGACCAGGCTGCGATTCAGGCTGGCTACGCTGGTGCCTGTGCAGACAAAGTCCTTCCCGTTGTTGCTAAAAAAGACTTTGCCGACAACCTGGTAGAGCGGATTAGCGGGATCGGCAGCAGACAGAGTGGGTTGGGAAATCGCCGCCTGGTGAACATGTGTCTGGCGCGCGACACGAGGTACAGCCACTTTTTTCTCATCAATGGCCGGCATGTCCGCGGAGAGCGCGGAAGCCATGCGCCTGGGGGTCCAGTACTGCATAACGCTCTCAACCGAGACGCCGGTGTCCGAAAAAACGATTGGATTCTCGGATGTGTTATCAGCATGTGTCCGCGCGGGTGCCACAAGCGACATGCTCAAGGACAATCCACACAGGCACAAGGCCAGAGCCAGATACAACCAGCGTATCTTCTTCTGTGTTGACATAAAACCTATTCCTTTATTATTCGAGGTAAGCATGTAATATCAAATCCGCCTGGGTAGTGACCAGAAGGGGTCCAGGAGTCCCCAAAGAATCACTATCTAAACGGATTTAATATAATGTGAAGATAAGAAGCGGCTGAATGCTCCTGTCAGGTGCCTTCAGCAGAAAAGCCGTTGAGTCTATATCTTCCATTTGTAGTATGTTGAGTCAGGAAAAATCATCTTCGCCAATCTCGTGAATATCATAACCCGGAGGCAGTTCCTGGTGGAAACGGAGTGCTCATTGGCTGAGTTTGCAACAACCTGAGTCGCACCCCGTTTCCACCAGGAGCCTGCCTCCGGGTTATCGAGAGGATTAAGCTGTGACCATTACCTGGAAGGTGGTGTTCACGGCTGGCTGGCCGGGGCGGTCGATTTCTACCTGGATGACCCAGACGCCGGCCATGGTAAAGGTCTGGTTGGCTTTGAAGGTGGTGGTGTAGGCCGGAGTGCCGCTGGTGAGTGTGGTGGCGGCAGTGCCCATGTCCATAATCTGCATGTTGATGGCGAGCTTAACGGTGGCGTTGGTGAGCGCTTTCCCCTGAGCGTCGTTGAGTGTGAGGGCGAGCGTATTGCTGGCTCCGGCGCGCGCTGGAGCTACTTGCAGGGTGATGCTCAGGTCGCCGGCTGTGCGCGTTTGAGGAGTCGGTGAAGCGGCTGGCGCGCTGGCCTGGGCCTGTTGAACAAGGGCGTTGTAGTCCACGTTGGGAAAGACCACGGGCGGCGCGAAAAAATTCATCAGGGCCACGCAGATCAGGGTGAGCGCGGCCAGGCCTGAGAATGCCTGCAGGGTGCGTTTGATCGCGCGCCCGGTTTTTTCCAGTTTGAACGTGCGCGTGCGGCGCGCGGGCATGTCCGCGGCGACCACTGGCAGAAGCACGGCCTGGCGCTGGAGCCTGGGCAGCAGCACGAAGAAGACGTATGCTGTGAGAGCAAACATCAGCACGAGCAGCACATCCCGCGTGAGCAGCGCGCGTCCATACGGGGTGGTGAACAACTGACCCGGTGTCTGGATGGTCGCCTCGTTCAAGAAAAGCTCGCTGACCAGCAGGACGCCGGTGGCGGAGAAAAGGAAAGGCCTGGCGCGTTTGAGCACGCGTATCTGCGTTTCCGCGCGCTGATCGGGATTGGCGGCGAGCGGCAGCGGCAGCAGGGTAAAGCCAAGGTAGGCCATACCGCCAAACCAGGTAGCCTGGGCAACCAGCGAGAGCCAGCTCAAAAGGCCTGCGCTGAGAGGCAGAGACGTGAGCTGGATCAGCTCGTTTGAGAGCACCAGTGAGAGCATAACCAGTCCAGCCAGCGCTAACCAGCTCCCGCTGTACCAGGGTGAAAACTGTTCGGCGAGCGTTTCAGCGAGTGTGTTGTGAGGACTGATTCTAGGCTGCGCGGAGGTGGTAGAACGCGCGGGCGAGGCATTGGCCGCCACGGCACCGCTGACCCTGGCCTGCGAGCGCGTGAGCGTGGAGAGCGCGTGCGACGACGCGCCGGCATTTTCGGACGCGGACTCCGCGCGCACTTGCTGGCGCAACTGGCGGAAGCGCTTCTTGTTTCTGCTCTGCGGTCCTGGAGATGTTGCATCGGCCTGGTGTTGACGTTTTCCGCTCCACCAGAAGAAGAACAGTGCGCAAGCCAGCAGAACGACACGCGCCAGCCAGAAGTGGCCGTAATTAGTATTCAGCACGAACTGCGCCAGCGTGTCCGGGTTAATCCCGTTATCGCCGAGCAATTGCGTGAACGAGGTCGCGCGCAGGACCAGGTTGATTACTTCTCCTACCAGCAGACCAGCCAGGCAGAGAACCTGGAGCGGGCGTGAATGCTTGCGCGCCTGGGTCAGGAGATTCCCCGCCATCACGCGTGGAATAATCATCGTCTCGGTGATCAGGATGCCAGTCCAGAAGAGCAAAGCGAGAATGACCAGCCAGTCCCAGGCCACGGCAAGTATCCCCTGGACGCTCAACTGCGGGAAATGATTACTTGTACTCGGTCCCAGATTTGGTGTCCCATCGACTCCCGTATTGGAAATTCCCAGGTTAAAGCCAATCAAGCCACTGGTCGCGTGCCCATCGGTTAAAGAGACCGCGGTCCAGCGGACCTCGTACCCACCCTGCGGGAGCTTATTTG
Source organism: Ktedonobacteraceae bacterium (assembly GCA_036384215.1). GTDB lineage: Bacteria > Chloroflexota > Ktedonobacteria > Ktedonobacterales > Ktedonobacteraceae > Paraktedonobacter. The sequence goes on from DASVMX010000672.1 coordinate 3,151, forward strand.
ACGGAAGCAGGGGAATATCCAGTTCGCGCGGATTGCTCGCGTTAACCGTGCCAGGGCCAGTGCTCACCAGCACCTTCGCGCTTGAGATCGTATAGGCGTTGACCACAGCGCGGCTGGCCGAGGCAACAGGCGCGTCAAAATAGATCCGCACCTCAGCCGGCGGTTTACTGATCGTCGAACTATCGATTGGATCAGAGCCAACCACAAAAGCGTGCGCCGAAGCCGTTGGAGTATCCCCAGCCAGCGGCCACCAGCTCACCATCAGCAGCAAACTCGCGCAGAGCAGTGCTATCGTCAGTATATTTCTGTAATGTCGCTTTTGCATGACTCTCCTCGCCTTTTATACGTCCTTACTGATTGTACATCTGAACTATAGAGGGTGCAAGAGCAAAAATATCCCACCTGATTTTGATGAAAGTGGAGAACGAAGGGCG
>DASVMX010000673.1:0-4233 GCA_036384215.1 Ktedonobacteraceae bacterium
TTATCATCGGCATTGGCGGCAGCGCGACCAACGATGGCGGGGCTGGCATGGCCCAGGCGCTGGGTGCTCGCCTGCTGGACGCGCAGGGTAATGACCTGCCAGACGGTGGCGCCGCCCTGGCCCGCCTGGCCCGCATCGAAACAGATCTGCTGGACCCGCGCCTGAGGGCGTGTACCTTCGAGGTCGCCTGTGATGTCAATAACCCCCTGTGCGGTCAGACTGGCGCCTCCGCGGTCTATGGTCCGCAAAAAGGCGCGACGCCAGAGATGGTCGCGGAACTGGACGCTGCCCTGGCGCACTACGCGCACATAATCGAGCGTGAACTGGGCAAGTCCGTGCGTGACGTGGCAGGAGCCGGCGCGGCTGGCGGCCTGGGCGCGGGCCTGCTGGCCTTCCTCAACGCCGTCCTGCGGCCAGGCGCGCAAATCGTGTTGGAAGCCACGCGCCTGGAAGAACAGCTTCAGAACGCCGATCTGGTGATCACCGCCGAAGGACGCCTGGACAGCCAGACCGCGTACGGCAAAAGTGTCGGCGCGGTCGCGGCCCTGGCGAAAAAATATCACCTGCCAGTTCTGGCCATCGCTGGCGGTCTGGGTGACAACTACCAGGAAGTCTACCAACTCGGCATAGATGGCCTTGCCGTCCTGCCCTCCGGTCCCATGACCCTCGATGAAGCAATGCACAACGCCGCGCGCCTGGCCAGCGAAACCACCGAGCGAGCACTCAGACTCTATCGCGCAGGCAGCCAGAGCCGCCTCTGATAACCGGATTCCCTTCGCACAGATGAAGAATGACTATGTGTAAGGCGGGCAATGCCCGCGCCTTACACATAGTCATTCTTCATCTGCGCGAAGGGCCGCAGGCGCTGAGGGGTGGCAAAAAACACAGAATCACCCGATTTAACACAACCTTCTCGCTCGCTGGCGCGTATCTTATACAAAGAAGGATTTTTGCCTCGACCAATAACCGGAATAAGTCTTGACCAAAAGAAGTTGTTATTAGTGAGGAAGAATGTGTTGGCGAGGCGAAAAGCTATCTGGAGAATTGCTCCTGAAAGAGGGACCAGTGGGCGTCTCCCCAAAAGATTTATAGCCGGTCACCCTGGCGCGTCTTTTAAGAAAGAGTGTAGCGGCTAGATATCACAAGCGTCATCATCGTTAGTGCGTTCCTTTATGATAAAAGGAGCAAAAGATATGCCAGAAAACATGTATCTCACCGAAAGCGCAGACTTCAAAAATCTATGCGAAAAGGGATTTACAGAAGAGGAAGCAACAAAACTCATTGTTCTGAAAGAACATCTGGAGCAGCAAGAAAGCCAGAGAATGCAAGAAGAACAGCATCGCCTGGATTTCATCCGCTGGCTCGTTGAGCACGATCGGATTCATGAGGAGTGATAAAAAGGCGCCGGGCAAGAAGCCGGAAGGTGCCTGATAATAGAAAAGAGCCGCGCGCTTTGCCAGCACGCGGCTGTTTTTATGTCTTTAATGGCGCAGTACATTCACTCTTATATGATAAGATTTGCTCAGGCGACTTTCTGGTAAAAAGAGGGATGATCTGAACTTCGTTACAAATAAAATCGAATATATAAGAGAAGAGAGCTTGATCTGCTATTTCAGGAGGGTAAGAGTCATGGATACGACCCACAATCATCCCTATAAAACGCATCTTCTGGTCCAGGCGCGCCTGCGACGGGGGTGGACGCGCGAGGAACTGGCGCGGGAAATGGGCGTGGCCAAAAAGACGATTCTGCGCTGGGAAAATGGGCAGACTCTGCCACTACCACTTTTGCGCGCCAGGTTGGGAGAGCTTCTCCAGGTCGAGCCAGCGGAGATCTGGCCAGTGGCAGGCGGCGTTGTGCTGCGCGGTGGAAAAATAACCGCGCTCTCTCCCGGTGCTCCAGCCGCGACGCCGGCGCTGATCGATCCCTCCCTGCCGCTCTCGCCCATGCACTTCCTGGTCGGGCGCGACGCTGAACTGGCTCTGCTGCAACAGCAGCTTCGCAAGGGTGGCAGCGCTTCTCTGACCGCGCTGAATGGTCTACCCGGCGTGGGCAAAACCGCGCTCGCCATCACCCTGGCCCACGATCCGGTGATCCGCGCCCACTTCAAGGACGGTATTCTCTGGGCGGGTCTGGGTCTGGAACCAAACATCCAGAGCCATCTGAGCCGCTGGGGCTCGCTGCTGGGCATCTCAGCCAGCGAAATGAGCATGCTGAATGATGTGGAGGCCTGGGCCGTGGCGCTCCATCGCACCATCGGCACCCGCGCCATGCTCCTGGTGATCGACGATGTCTGGGTGCTGGAAAATGCCCTGACCCTCAAGGTCGGAGGACCGGCCTGTTCCCACCTGATTACCACGCGTTTTCCCTCGATTGCCGCGCAGATCGCGGCCAGCGGCGCTACCGCCATCAAGGAGCTGGACAGCGAGGAGAGCCTGGGACTGCTGCACCTGCTCGCGCCACAGGTCGTCGAACAGGAAACTCAGCGCGCTCGTGAACTGGTTGAAGCAGTAGGCGGGCTCCCGCTCGCGCTCACCCTGCTCGGCAACTACTTGCGCGGCCAGGCCTATACCAGCGCGTCCCGCCACATTGCCGCCGCCCTGCAACGCCTGCGGGACGCCAGCGAACGCCTCAACGTTAGCGAACTCCAGGCGTCCGTCGAACGCCATCCCAGTCTGCCCGGCGACACCCCCATTTCGCTGCAAACTGTCATTGCCGTGACCGATCAGCAGCTTGATCCCCAGACCAGCCAGACCCTCTACGACCTCTCTGCCTTTCCACCGCGCCCTAACACCTTCACCGAAGAGGCCGCCCTGGCCGTCACCGCCAGCACCATCGCCATTCTCGACCAGCTCACCGACACCGGCCTGCTGGAAATCAGCGGCTCCGATCGCTACAGCCTTCACCAGACCATCGCCGACTACGCCCGCCTGCGCCTCACCAATAACAGCGCCCGCCTGCGCCTGGTCACTTATCTCACTGCCTTTGTCGAAGAACAGCGTAAAAATTACGCCATCCTCGATGGCGAGAACAGCAACATCCTTGCCGCGCTCGAAATCACCCACGAACTGGAGAGTCCCGCCGAACTCGTCCGCCTCGCCTGTGCTGTCGCCCCCTTCCTGCTCTCGCGCGGCCTCTACCAGACCGCAGAAACTCATCTGCAACGTGCCTACCAGGCCGCCCTCTCGCACAACGACGACCGTGGACTGGCCGGTATCCTGCTCTACCTGGGCGAAATGACCTGGAAACCTGGCGACTACGAGCAAGCAGAGAAATATCTGCGCGAAGGCCTGGGCTATGCCAGAAAAATCGACGACCACGAACACATCTGCGCCCTCCTGGCCAACCTGGGCTCGGTCATCTGGAAAAGCGGAGACTATAAACAGGCCGAAGCTTACCTGCAAGAAGGGCTGGCCCTGGCACGCGAGCTGGGAGACATGGAAAGAACCTGCGAACAACTGGATATCCTGGGCTCCATCGAAATCAGGCGCGGCAACTACGCGCAAGCGAAAGCCTACCTGGAAGAAGGGCTCAAGCTCGCCCGGAACAGCGGAGAAAAAGAAAAAACCTGCACCATCCTGCTCAACCTCGGCGTCATGGCCGCAGAACAGGGCAAATACGCGGAAGCCACCACCTACGCGCAGGAGAGCCTGGTCATCGCCCGCGAACTCCATCACCAGGAATGGATCAGCGGCACCCTCAATAACCTGGGAGACATCGCGTTCGAGCAGGGAGATTACGAGCAAGCCGCGCGTTACTTCCAGGAGGGGCTACAGGTCGCCCGGCATATCGGGCATCAGGAGTGGATCAGCTTCCTGCTGCTGAACCTGGGATCAATCGCCAGGAAGCAGAAAAACTACGAAGTCGCGGAACAGTATCTACAAGAGAGCCTTGTCATGGCCTACCGCATCGGTATTCCCCAGATCATCTGCCACATCCTCAACGAGCTTGGCGACCTGCACCTCGATCAGCGCCAGATCGAACAGGCTGAAGAAGATTTCCGCAAAATGGCCACCACCGCCCCCGAAGGCGGCCAGGACCTGCTCGCCTGCGCCCAGTACGGTCTTGCCCGCACCCTTGTCGCACAGAACCGCGTCGCCGAAGCCATGCACCTGGGTGCTGCCAGCGCCGCAGTCCTCGAAACCATCGGCCACCGCCGCGGGCGCGAAGTCCGCGCCTGGCACAGCGCGCTGGTCGCGCAACAGGAGAATGATGGTTAGTAGTTTATGACGCTT
>DASVMX010000674.1:0-7095 GCA_036384215.1 Ktedonobacteraceae bacterium
GGCCCGCTCCACCTATCTGGCTTTTCCATTTTTCTATTTTAAGATTCCTCCGGGGGCTTATCTGGAGGTGGCGTGAGATAGTAACTGATAATCAGGGCGCAGCCGACGCCAAGGGGGATCAGACCAGGCAGAAGCCAGGGACCGGCTCTGAAGGGGATAAGATAGAAATTCGCAGGCAACATAACTATATACCCGATGGGATACAGGCCAACGGTGAGCGCGATCCCGACCATCAGGATGATCAATCCGGCGCGCAAGACGCCTGCTCCACGACGATTTGCGCGCGGGCGATTGGGATCAATACCCTGACGAATCAAGGCCATGCGTTCTCGATGGTCAATATAACGCAGCAAGACAATAAATCCCAAAAATGTCACCAGGGCCAGCAGCCAGGCGAGTAAAGCAGGCAGTACACTTGCAGACATAAAACCTAACCTATGTAAAATTCGATCACTCTATGGTAAGATACTGGTAAGCTTGAAGAAGTTTCATAATGGCAAGGCGAAACTTTTTCTCAATTTCTACCCTCATAAAAAATATGATCTATTGTAAGGACGTCTCATTTCCCTCGTTCTCAAACGTCGGATAGATCCTTGAGACGGAGGTCAAATGAGAGAACACTTGTGGCCCGCTTCGCAAAGCCTGGGCCTATCTATTCCAGGAATCACCGCGTCACCCGTTGAAAATGACGACCTGCAACTGGTCTCCGCCAGCAAAAACGGCGACCAGGATGCCTTTTCTTTGCTGGTGCAACAGTATCAACGACGCGTCTTTAACCTGGTCTTTCGTATGCTGCAAAACTATGAAGAGGCCAACGAAGTAACTCAGGAGGCCTTCCTGGCCGCCTGGCAAGGTCTGCCCTCTTTTCGGGGCGAGGCCCGTTTTTCGACCTGGCTTTACCGCATTGCCTATAACTGCGCTTTAAAACAATTAGAAACACGCAAACGCGATAAAGCCCTTCACACGGCACTACAAGCCGAGCAAGCTCTTGAGATCGAAGGCGCTGATCCAAAAAGTGCTCTCCTCGAAGCTCTCGATAATCAGAAAATGATTCAGGAACAACTTTCTCAACTTCCACCAAAATATCGAATCGTTCTGATCCTTCGCCATTTACAAGATATGACCTACGAAGAGATGGCCGAAGTGCTTACCATGCCTGTAGGTACTATTAAAACACATTTGTTCCGCGCGCGCAATTTGCTCAAAGAACGCTTACAGGCCTTTGATAATGGGCGAAAGCAGAAGGGAATGAGAGGTTAGTTCATGCGCTGTACCAAGGCTATACACCAGCTCCAATTGTATCTGGATCACCAGCTAACGCTGCGCCAAACCAGGGTGCTGGAAGCTCATATCGCGTCTTGCTCGTCCTGCCGCGAAGAACTGACCTTCCTGGAGGCGGTCTCGTGTGGTCTGGATTCGCTCAGAATCGTGCCCGAGCCTACCGATATGCACGAGCAGATTATGCACAAGGTGGCCCAGACAACAGCGCGTAACCAACAACTCTTACGCGAGAAGCAGGCGACAAGCTTCAAGCTATTCCGCCCTTCTCTCGGTGAGCTTCTGGCGGCAGCCCTGCTCGCTACTGTGACCACGCTGCTGACTTTGCTCCAGCTACCTTTTATGAAACCGCTGAGCAATCTGGCCCCCGGTCATGACCCCTTCTCGGTCTTCATTACCCATATCCTGAGTACGTTGACAAGTATCGATCCCAATACGCTGAGCTTGATTCTCTGGATCGCAGGCACTGTACTTGGCGTGCTGATCACGCTGATGGTAGCCGGCAATGAGATGCGTACCCAGTGGCTGAAAGCTATGATGCAACGTTTACCCGCACGTTAAGCGGCTGGTATAAACGCACAAACGTATTCAAAACACGAATATTCGTTTGAAAGGTCACAACGGAGGCGAGCTCCGTTGTGATTCTTTAGACGCATTAACGCGTCTAAGAAGCTGCGGGTTTTTGTATACAAAGAACCATTGCTCGTGCAATTTACGAAGCTCTGCTTTTTCTGCTTGATTTATGCCCTGTATGTATATATAATATCTGTGCCTGGCTTTGCACTCGGAACCCACCTTTTCTCGCGTCTATTCTCTAAAATTATCATCGGTTGAGGATTTTACGATGGGCATGGATGGACAGCACCCGTATAGACTGCAAATTGGGAATTATCGTCTCTTAAAGAAGATCAGCGCGGGCACTACTGGCATTGTTTACCAGGGACAACACAATATTTTTACCGACGAGCCGCTGGTAGCTATTAAGCAGTTGCGCGCGCAGTTGAATTCGCCCAGAGAGCAGGCCAGTTTTGTTCAGGAGGCCCGGCTCTTACGCAGGCTTAAACACAAGCATATTTTGCCGATCATTGACGCTGGCACGGCTCCTGGCTTCCCGTATATCGTGATGGAGTACGCGGCTGGCGGCTCGCTGCGCGATCTGCTGGAACGCCAGAAAGGGCAACCTCTGAGCTTGCAGGGCGCGGTGAAGATGCTGGCGCAACTCGCTAGCGCGCTGCATTATGCCCACGAGCAAGGGATTGTGCATCGAGATTTGAAGCCCGAGAATATTCTCTTTTCCGCGCAGGGCGATGTGCTGCTGGCCGATTTTGGCATCGCAGTCATTCTGGCCAGCGCCGACACGTTGCGCGGCGGCACGGGCGGAACGCCGCTCTATATGGCCCCGGAACAGTTCGAGGGCATTATCAGCACGCGCTGCGATCAGTACGCGCTGGGCTGCATCGCGTATGAATTGCTGACCGGGCACAAGATCTTTGATCCTCCTTCGGTCTCGCTGGCGACACTCTGGTATCATCACACGAAGGTTGATCCAATTCCACCCTGCACTTACAATCCCGCGCTGCCCGCGCCCATGGACAGGGTGCTGCTCAAGGCTCTGGCAAAAAAACGCGCTGAACGCTTTGAGGATGTCCAATCCTTCATCGACGCGCTTTACGCCAGCGCTTTTCCTGAAACAACAACCCGGCCTACCATGGCTACGGCGACTTTACCCACTGTTTCTCCTTCGTCCGATGCCTCTCCTCTCTTTACGGATGAACCCGAAGCGCTTCTCAAGCAGGGTGAAGCGCTTTTGCAGCAGCATAAATACGTGGCCGCGCTGAGCGCCTATACCAAAGCCGCGCGTATTCTTCCTCAATCGCTGATCGCCTGGCTCGGCAAGGCCTATGTCCAGTATAAGCTGAAACTCTACGACAAGGCGCTGGCCTCTTACACGGAGGCTCTGCATCTCGATCCTCGCTCTGTGCCCGCGCTGGAAGGCAAGGGGCACGTGCTCTGCGGGCAGGAACGCTACGAAGAGGCTCTGGTAGCCTATATCGAAGCGCTGCGCGTCAATCCCCAGTACGCGCCAGCCCATCGCAATCGTGGTAATGTCTTCCTGCTGCTCCGACACTACCAGGACGCGTTGAACGAATACGAGAAGGCGCTCCAGATCGATGGCCTGGATGCCGAGTCCTGGCAAAACAAGGGCACAGCTCTCTTCTGGCTCAAACGTCACCGGGAAGCGCTGGCGGCCAGCGAACAGGCGCTCCAGCTCAATCCCGAACTGGCCGTGGCCCGGCAAAATAAGATCCTGGTCATCAAAGAACTTCGTAAAAGAAGCCAGTAAACGCCTTCTCCCGGCTCGCGCCGGTTCACGGGTCATTGTGAACACCTCAGAATTGGTAAAACCAGCATGTGATACCATAGAAGGGGCGCGTGATGAGCGTCCTATGTTGCTACTTTTATTACAAGGAGCTTGTTTTGGTGTCACATCTCACACTTTCCCCTGATTCATCAATAGATTTACACATGCACACCACCTACAGCGATGGCCACTGGCCCGCGGACCAATTGCTTGATTATCTCGCTAACGAGGGCTTTGATCTGATTGCTGTGACTGACCACGACCGCGTGGATATGGTGCCAGCAATCCAGGAACTGGGAGCGCATCGCAATCTGCCTGTGCTCGCGGGCGTGGAAATGAGCACAGACTGGCACGGCAAGATGGGCGATCTCCTCTGCTATGGCTTTGATCCGCTCAACAACGAACTGGGACCGCTGACCACGAGAGTGACGCGCCAGCAGCTTGAAAATACCCGGACGGTCTACAAAAAGCTGCTCCAGCAAGGCTATGCTTTTCCACGCCAGGACGAGATTCTGGCGAAAAATGGCGGGCAACTGGTGCGCCCGGGCGATAATATCGCGCTACTGCGCGCGCACAGCTACGCGCCCGATTTTACGACGGCCTTGCAACTGATTACCGAGGCTGGCTATCGTTCTATCAAAGTGAGCATGGCCGAGGCGGTAGAGGCCGCACACCGCAGCGGCGGCGTCTGCCTGATCGCTCACCCTGGCCGCCGCGAGGCCAATTTCACTTTCTACAGTCCGCAACTGCTCGACGAGGTGCGCGCCGAGATTCCACTCGACGGCATTGAGGTCTACCATCCGATGCATACCCCCGAACTGGTAGAAACCTACCTGGCCTACGCGCGCGAGCATAAGCTCCTGCAAAGCACCGGCTCGGATTCCCACAGCCTGCCCACCCGCATGCCGATGAAATATCGCGCTGAAATCAGCCGCGCCCTCTTAGAGCGCGTGGGCATCGAAATAGCATAAAGAGTAGCGCCTGGCGGAGGTCGCAAGCGCCAATGAAGGACCGCACCCACCTTCGCGCGATGTTATATAATAATTGCAGTATCCTCAAGCGGAGCAACATACTGTCTCAGCCAGGCCGTAGCCCCGCCTTGAACAAGGATATATGAGAAAACTGAAAAAGCCTGGTGTTTTGCAATAGAGCCATGAGTATACAAAAGAAAGTTATTATCGTGACGGGCGCGGGCAGCGGAGTTGGACGCGCCACCGCTCTGCGTTTTGCGCAGGCGGGCGGGCGCCTGGCGCTCTTTGGACGTACCCAGGAAACGCTGGCAGCAACGGCAAATGCCATACATGACGCCAGTGGAGAGGCGCTGGTAATCGCGGGCGATGTAGCGCGCGAGGAAGACGTGCGGACCCTGTTCGCGCGCGTCCACGAGGTCTACGGGCGCGTCGATATCCTGATTAACTGTGCTGGCATGGTCGCAGTCAAATCTTTTCTGGAGATGGATAGCGCGACCTGGGATCACGTGCTCAATGTGAATTTGCGCGGCACCTTTCTCTGTTGCCAGCAGGCCTTCAAGGCCATGGCCGAACAGGGCAAAGAGGGGGGAGTGATCTTAAATATATCTTCGCTTTCCGGGGTCAAAGGCGTGGAAAAATTCCCCGGCCTGAGCGCCTACAACGTCTCTAAGGCCGGCGTGGCCAGCCTGAGCGAGATCCTGGCGGTCGAGGGCAAGCCGCTGAACATTCGCGTAGCCACGGTCAGCCCCGGCGCGGTCGATACCGAGATGCTGCGCAAGGCCGCGCCACATCTGAAAGCGGGTATGACTCCCACGGAACTGGCCGAGATTCTGCTCTTTCTGGCTGATGACAGCGGGCGCGTGCTCAGCGGCACCAATCTGGAAATCTTTAGCAACGCGTAAATACCGCTCATTCCCATTAGATTGCTATGCACGAGAACAAGGAAAAAACTATGGTCTATCTGACAAGGCGCGCGACCTTCAGCGCCGCGCATCGCCTGTGGAGCGAGCATCTGAGCGAGGAAGAGAACTATGCTGTGTACGACAAGTGCGCCAATCCCAACGGACATGGCCACAATTACACCCTTGAAGTCACGGTGCGCGGCCAGCCCGACGAGCGCACAGGGATGATTCTCAATTTAACCGCGCTGAAAGAGGCCACGGAAAACGCGGTGGTGCGCTGGGTAGACCACAAACACCTGAACTACGATGTCCCCTGGCTGGAAGGGATTATTCCTACCGCGGAGATGCTGGCCATCGCTTTCTGGCGGCGCCTGCAGACAGAGTTGCCCGCGGGCCTGCTCTACGAGATCAGGCTCCAGGAGACCGAGAATAATCTCGCTGTTTACCGGGGAGAAGAACGGACATGAAAATTGCTCTGGTAGCGCCCCTGGTCTCTACTATCGCTCAACCATTCATCGGGGGAGCACAGGCGCTGCTTGCGGACCTGGCGCATGGACTCCAGCAGCGCGGCCACGCAGTGACGCTCTTTGCCCGCGCGGGCTCTTCTATCCCCGGCGTGCCCATTGAAAGCATCGCCGTGCCAGAACACGTGCGGCCCGCGACTTTCGCGGAGCCGGTCAACGCGGGCAGTGCCGACGCTGGTTTTTTCACCCAGGCCAATCTCTTCCTGGAACTCTTTCTCCAGCTCCAGCGGCGCGCAGCCGAGTTTGACCTGATCCACGCGCACGCCTTCGACTGGCCTGCCTATACTCTGAGCACCCTGGCGCGGCCTCTGCCCATACTGCACACGCTTCACCTGCCCGCGGTCTCGCCCGAAATCAATGAGGCACTGCGCGTACTCGACCGGCAAGGACATCCCCTGACGCTGATTACTGTCTCCCAGAGCTGCGCGCAGACCTACGCTCCTTTCACACCCGTCGATCACGTTATCTACAACGGCCTGGATATTCGCGCCATCCCCTTTCAGCCCGCGGTCGCCCCGGACGCGCCTCTGCTCTTTGCTGGCCGCGTTACGCCTGAAAAAGGCGTGGAAACAGCCCTCGAAATCGCCGAACTGGCGAACAGGCCTCTACTCATCGCCGGAGGCATCTACGACCAGCATTATTACGAACAGCGCGTCAAGCCTCGCCTCGCCCGTCCCGGCGCGCGCGTCAACTATATCGGCCAGGTGGCCCGCGAGCAGCTCTGGCAACTGATGGGCCAGGCGGCGGCCCTGCTCTGCCCCATCGCCTGGGACGAATCATTCGGGCTCACGCCCGTCGAAGCCATGGCTACTGGAACCCCCGTCATTGCCTTCCAGCGCGGAGCCATGTCCGAAATCATCCAGCACAGTCAGAGCGGCTTCCTCGTCCCACCAGGCGCCATCTCCCAGGCCGCTGCCCTCGTCGAACACCTGCCAGCCATCTCCCGCGCCCACTGCCGCGCCCACGTAGCCGCCCATTTTACCCTTGAAACCATGCTCGATCAGCACGAACAGGTTTATCAGGAGGTGACACAAGGTCGGAGAGGGCAGGGGAGTTAA
>DASVMX010000675.1:0-3249 GCA_036384215.1 Ktedonobacteraceae bacterium
CTCGCTCTTCCCTATCGCACCTAGAGCTTCTTCGCCAGGATGACGCCTGTATTCAAGCCAATAGTATGCAATCCGCCAAAGAAGCGCGCGTGCTCCATTTTGATACAACGGTCCTGCACAAACTCCAGGCCCGCGGCGAGCGCCTGGCGACCAGCCTCGTCGTTGCGAATGCCCAGTTGCAACCAGAAGACGCGCGCGCCAACCTGAATAGCCTCCTGGAGCACCGGCTCCACGTCTGATGGTTTGCGAAAAACATCGACAATCTCGATCTGTTCGCCAGCTTCTCGCGCCTCGGTGAGCGAAGCATAAACGCGCTTTCCCAGCACGGTCTGCCCGGCGTAGCGTGGATTAACCAGCACAATATCATAGCCCTCGGCCTGTAGATAGACGGCGACGAAATGGCTGGGCCGATAAGGGTCGGCAGAGAAACCGACGATTGCTACGTGCTTGTAGGTACGCAGGAGGCGTAAACGACCATACATATCGGGCATCTCCAGCCCTGGCGCGGCTCCTGTGTCCGCGCTCCCTTTGGGTCTGATTTCACAATGTGGGCCTGCTGCTTCCAGTGCATCCTGGGCTCGCGCGGATTCGCTGCTCATGCTCTCTCTCCTCGGGTGGTTGCTGCTAAATATCTTATTGAACCGACTCCATCCACTATACAACATCGATCCCTCACTCACAAATGCCGCTCAGCCAGCAAAACCAGAGAAAAGTCCCGCCCGGCACATTTGTGCCCAGGTTCTTTTATTCATGAGCCCGGTGCTCCATCAGATACCTGATAGAAAGGGCATAAAGTTCCAGTGTCTGTTGCTGCTCCCTGACCTGTTGCCTGAGTCGATAAGTGGATAATGCACGTGTGAGGGCCGCAATAAAGTCGTCGCGCTCGATAGGTTTGCGAATATAATCATAGGCTCCAGCCCGCACAGCCTCAATAGCTATTTTCTGGTCGTTATACCCGGTAATTAACAACACCGGAATATCAGGATAGTGCTTCTGCACATGGCTCAACAACTCTAATCCATCCATGCCAGGCATCTGAATATCGCTGATAATAGCGCTGTACTCGCGCTCTTGCAAAAGCTGGAGTGCCTCCTGCGTCGAGGTAACAGTCTCGACGGTAACTGTGCTCATTCTGAGCGTAATTGTCTCTGAAAGTGCTCGCAAAAGCATTTGATCGTCATCCACAAGCATAACAGGTATGGCATTCATTCAGGTCACTTCCCCTTATCAGTAAACAAATCAGTAAAAGTGCTTCGAGCAAAAAAGGCGTTGGCAAAGAGCTCGCATTCTTTCGTCTCCCTCCGAAACATACTCTTTACAGGTAACACTTTTTAACCTTCCCCATCGCTTCAATATGCCGGACTATTTTCCCACCGCGCTCCACCAAAACCATCAGTAAAATAAATGTGATACCATACACACAAATCAGATGAATCTATACTAGAGGAAAACAGACCATGCCAGAAATTGACAGCGATCACATCTTTGGCTTCGATACGCTCTCTATTCACGCGGGGCAACGGCCAGATCCAACCACAGGGGCGCGCGCAGTGCCGATCTATCAGACAACTTCGTATATTTTCGACGATACTGATCACGCCGCGCATCTCTTTGCTTTACAAGAAATGGGAAACATTTATTCCCGCATCATGAATCCGACTTCAGCAGCTTTTGAGGAACGGGTAGCCGCGCTAGAAGGCGGAACTGGCGCGGTGGCAACGGCTTCGGGCATGGCGGCTCAGTTGACGACGATGATGACGCTGCTGAGGCCTGGCGATGAGATTGTCTCTTCCAGCAGCCTGTACGGCGGTACGCATACGCAGTTCGATATTACTCTGCGCACCTGGGGAGTGAATACGGTGTTTGTGGATAGCTCCGATCCTGAAAACTATCGCAAGGCCATTACCCCCCGCACACGGGCGCTCTATGGCGAGACAATTGGCAATCCGCGCGGCGATGTGCTGGATATCGAGGCAGTGGCGGCGATTGCTCACGAGGCGGGGGTACCGCTAATTGTGGATAATACCTTCGCCACGCCCTATCTGTGCCGGCCCTTTGAATATGGCGCCGACATCATTGTGCATTCCGCAACCAAGTTTATCGGCGGTCACGGCACCTCGATTGGCGGTGTACTGGTCGAACGGGGCAAATTCCCCTGGGACAACGGCAAATTCCCCCAGGTTGTTGATCCTTCGCCCGGCTACCACGGCGTGCGTTTCTACGAAACGTTTGGCGACTTCGCTTTTTGTATGAAAGCCCGTTGCGAAACAGTGCGCGATATGGGTCCATGCATCAGCCCTTTCAATTCGTTTCTGCTGCTCCAGGGGCTCGAAACGCTCTCCCTGCGCATGGAGCGCCATACGCAAAATGCCCGGCGCGTGGCGGAATTTTTGCGAGAGCATCCCGCTGTGAGCTGGGTCAGCTATCCTGGCCTGCCTGATAATCCTTCGTATGAGCTGGCAAAGCGCTATCTGCCGCGCGGCGCGGGCGCGATCTTTACTTTTGGCGTCAAAGGTGGCTACGAGGCTGGCAAAGCTGTCATCAACCACGTCCAGCTCTTCTCCCACCTCGCCAACGTCGGAGACGCGCGCAGCCTGATCATCCATCCCGCCAGCACCACGCATCAGCAGCTCTCCGCAGAAGACCAGCTCGCAGGCGGCGTTACGCCCGACCTGATTCGTCTCTCAGTCGGCCTCGAAGATATTGAAGATATTCTGTGGGATCTCGACCGCGCGCTGGTGCAGAGCCAGCAGTAAAAACTACGTACGTGCCAGCGGATTCACCACTTCGGGCCTGCTCAACAGTCTGCGCAGCAGGCGCACCACTGGCACGTACGCGGCAAAAAGCACCAATGATAACACCAGCGTCGCGCTAAAAAACGGCGCAAAACTGCCGGGAACTTCAATGCCCGTCTGTCCCGTAAACTGACTCGCAAAATTCGCCGCCATAAACCACACCGACATACTGCCAAACCAGAGCAACACCTGCAAACTCCAATACACCAGGCGCGCACGCCGCGTAGCAAGCGCCAGGCCAGACAAGCCAAGACTTACAAAACCCAGAGGGCTCACCATATTCCAGGCGCCATAGAACAGTCCCGTCAAAGCAACTCCAGGAGCCATTGAAATCATCGAGCCCCTGGTGATTACTCCTGTCGCAGGACCAATGGACGCCACGCGAGCAAAGATGACATTCAAAGCCAGGTACAAACCACAAATGATCAGCGCGGCGCTCACAACACGCAAAATG
>DASVMX010000676.1:0-6071 GCA_036384215.1 Ktedonobacteraceae bacterium
TGGTGCTGGCCGAGGCAGCGATGGACGCGCTTTTCCTGAGCTACGCGGATACCAAACTGGCCGCGGAAGTTCTGCTGACCCACTTCGAGTCCGCGCCACACGCGAATCTGCCCTGTATGCGCGAAGATGGCAGCTACAATATGGTGGCCGACGATGGACAAATTTGCGGTACCGCGCCAGAGTGGGGCTATCCCCTGTGGATCGCTGATCAGTTCTGGTCCAGGACCGGCAACCTGGCCTGGCTTAAACGCCTCTATCCTGGAGCGGCTGCCTTCCTGCGCTGGTGGCTGGAACACCGCTGCGACGCGGAAGGCTGGGAAATATATGGGTGCTCATGGGAAAGCGGCCAGGATGTCTCCAGCCGCTTTGGCCCCCAGCAGACCGGCGGCACAATCATCCAACATCTCCGCCCGGTTGATCTTCAGGCCAGCATCGCTCAGAGCGCAGCGATCCTGGCTTCCTGGGCCGAACTGCTGTCGCCAACGCACACCGATGCAACGCTCCCCAATCCCTATCCTGCTGACATCGCTTTCTGGCAGGAGATCGCCAACGAGTTTACGGCAAAAACACGCTTCATGTGGCGCGATGGCTGGTTCCGCGATTACGACTCTGTACGGCAGATCTGGTCGAGCGAGCGCGATGCTATGCACCTCGCGCCGATTTTCTGTGGTGTGGCTGACCAGGGCCAGATTGAACAACTGCGCAAGGCGCTGGCCGAACCGCCGCGCCATAGCAGCCAGTGGGCTCCCTTGAGCTGGCCGCCAGTGGTTATGACCCTGATCGGCGCCACCGCCGCAGCGGATATGCCTCAGGAGGCCGCAGAACTGGCCTATCGTTTCATCGATGCCTCGTACCGCAGCACCGATAGCCGCGAACTGGACGAACAGGGCGGCCTACCCGGTGTCACCCGCGAGTACCGGCGCGCGATCACCAGGGGCAAATGGGGCGAAATGGATTATGTCAATGCCGGCATCGAAGGCTATGGCTGGGGCGCGCTCAGCGTCCATCTGCTCTTCCGCCATCTCCTCGGCCTGCGCGCAGACAACGCTCAGCAGTTCACCATCGCGCCCTGCCTGCCCACCAGGCTGCGCGTGCCGAATACGACCTATAGCGTCGAGCGCCTCAACTGGGGCGCGTATCTCCTCGACCTCTCCTGCCAGGTCACCAGCCCCACAACCTACCGCCTACAGCTCACCTGCCAACCACAGGCTAAGCAAGCTGATCTTACCACAGAGCAAACAGCGGAGCAGCCATCTGAAACCTACCAGTGCATCTGCGAAGGCACGTGGGGCCAGGCCCACGCACTGATCTTGCCACAGCTCACAATTGTAGCATAGATCGAAAGGATCAGAGAGAAAGCGATGCCACACAGCTCGCCTTCTCTCTGATCCTCAAATTCACATCTTGCACCAGAAAATCAGCAAAAATTCTCTATCGACGATCACACTTCATCCTTTGTATCCACCTCTTTAATTCGCGCCAGGCGACTCTGGAGGGTGGACATGATCTCATTGAGCACCAGCGAAAGCGGCAGACCCCCACCACCGTCCGTGCCCTGGTAGATGGTGACACGGGCCTCTTTCAGCGAGGCGCTTACGGCATTAGCGATCTGCGGCAGCGATTTTTCAATAAAAAGCTTTTCCATGGCGACCAGGGAGAGCGAGTTGTCGATCTCGTATCTGGCACGCACGACCTCCAGTTCCAGGTCGGCCTTCTGCTTCGCGAGCTGCTGCTCCGCAAGTTCGATTTCACGCTTGAGTTCCGCGTCCCTCTGGCGCTGGACACGCTTCTGCTCTTCTTCGTACGCGATCAACGCGCGCGCGTGCTCGGACTGCTCGCGTTCAACCTGCCTCTTCGCCCGCTGCTCGATTTCGAGCTTCTCGCGCTCGGCCTGGTTGATCCGCACTTCGTTGGCCAGCGTGCTCAGCTTTGTATCCTTCGATTTTTCTGACATTTCCTGCTCCTGGAGCAATTCACGCGTCCTCACATCCCTCCTGCGCTCCAGTTCCGCGAGCTGCTGGTTCTTGAAGATGACCTCTTTGGCCGGGCTCTGATAGGCCATAAACAGCGGCTCTTCAAAGATTTTGACATCCTGAATGTCAATCGAGTCAATCGAGATGCCAAATCTTTCCTCGGAGATGACCAGGGCCAGCTCTTTTAAAAGGCTCTCTGCGATGGCCTCTTTACGCTTGCGCAGGCAATCCTCCAGGGTCATATTCGCCACCATCCATTTGCTGTGCGAACGGCACTGTTCGCCGATCATCAGAGCCAGTTTCTTCTCACCTGCCTGGCGATCCCAGAAGCTGATGCGTTCGTAGATTTTTTCGGGCTGCGAGATGCGATAAATGACAAAGCCCCTGAGTCGGATAAAGATGTTATCCAGCGTTAACTGGCTGGCCTGGAAGATCAGTTGCTTGAGGCTGGTCGGGACCAGAATGACCGTATCATTGGGATGCTTAAAGCAGCGATTGGCCTGGCCCGAGGTTTTTCTAACCAGTTTTCCGTTGCGAATATGAATCAGATACTCATGAGGCCGGGCGCTGACAAAGCCCCAGTTGATTTTCCAACGATCATCGCTGGCAGCATTGCTGGTGAGTTGAATATCTTCAGTCAGTTTCAGATCCTCGTTAACAGTGGATTCGTTGTGAGCTTTCATAAGCATCCTCTTTTCTTACAGAAATGAATGACAAAGGAGATGTTCAACGTGAGGAAATGTAATCCAGGCCTAGTATCGCAAATGTTCCAATTATTGTCTGTGAACAAGCTCACATTCAAGCCTCTGTTTTGCCGCTCTGGCGATATTTACCATCATAGTGCAGTAAAAAGTCCAGCTCCTCGTCGGAGAAACCATAGTGCTCGGCCAGCACGCTATCGATTTTGTCGAGCAGCGTTTTGGCTCTGGCTGGATAGTATTCTTCGTAGCTTGTCTCGTAAGCCATACCAGCGCTGGTGTAGTGACGAACGCGGCGTTCGGCGTTTTTTTGCAGGGATTGAGCCAGCAGTTGGCCCAGCCGCGCCAGCCGCGCTTCTGTGCCAGCATGGAGCTGGCCCAGCGGAAAAAAGTGGAGTTCTTTCTTGCCCAGATCGCGGCAGTTGCTGACCAGTTTGTAGAAAAAATAAAAGGTAGAGCTGCTCAAAATAGCCGCCAGGGCATACGCCGCCTCCTGCGAGGCAGCCGGAATCTGGCAATAGTGGTCGGAGCGCGCGCTTTTCTGGCCGGTATTCGGCTCAAAGGGCAGCGCCCGCACCCAGTAGGTTGGCCCATTGTGGACCCAGACCGCCGCCGCCGGCTGGCGGCAATGCAAAAGCGGAAACCCCTGCCGCCGCGTCATCCTGGCAAAGATCGCTTCCGCTAGCTCGCTGCCCGACTTTACGAGCGTTCCCGCTGGCTGCCAGGTCGAGGCCGCGGCGTAATGCAGCGTGGCAAAGAGATGCGCGCGCTCAGGCTCGTACCAGTGTCGATAAGCTGAAGCAAATACGGCCCTCTTTTCTCCATTGCGCAAAAGCACAATCGCCAGCCGCTGCTCCACGCCCGCGAAAAGCTTGCCTGGACGGTTGGAATACGAGCTGATCCAGAGCTGTTTTCTCAATAAAAGCTGGCTCAACGAGCGATAGCTCACGCTGGCAATTGTGCTGACAGGCACAATCATCCCACAACGGCCTCCTGGAGTCAACAACGTCAGGCCGCGCTCCAGCACATAAGCGCAAAGATTGCCGCACGCCTGTGTCTCGTAGAAGCGCGCCTGGTATCGCTGCCTGACCTGGCTATGCGCGACATAGGGCGGGTTGCCAATAATCACATCAAAACCGCCGCGCCGCGTAATCTCATACCACTCGACTATCCAATGCAGAGGCTCAAACGAGGCGCGCCAGCGCGCAAATGCTCGCGCTCGCGCCTCGTCGTCTGGCAAATTGTGACGGTCAATTCCATAGGCGGAGGCCAGATAGCGATCAAGTTCGTCGCGCAACGCTACCAGCAAAGCGCGCAGGTCCCACTGGCTCCTGACCAGTTCCGCTGGCTCCAATGCCTGTCTCTGCCGCGCATCTTGAAGTTCAGCGCAGCGACTCTCGATCTCCTGAATCCGCGCGAGAAGCAACGGCAAGGCTTCACGCGAGAAAAGCAAACCTTCCAGGTCACGTTCGCCCATCCTTCTTATCTCGGACAGGTGTGCAAAGCCGACCAGCGCGTTCCCCGCACGAATGTTAAAATCTATTTCGGACAGAACCTTCACCTCGGCACAGGTTTCAACACGCGCCACAAGCTCGAGGAAGAGACGCAGCTTACAAATCTCCGTTGCCTCGCGCATCAGATCGACCCCGTAGAGATTACGCGTGATAATCGACCGCACAATAAAAGCGCGAGAGTTGAGGTAATATGCAGTCAGGTCCAATATCTCGCGTAAAATCAATGTATCTTGCTCTACCTCCAAAGCTTCCACCTGCACCCCTATCAGCGCTTGCATCCGCTCTATGCAGGCCGCGTACAACGGCTCCAGAACTGCCAGCGCGGCAAGAAGAAACTCGCCAGACCCACAGGTGGGATCGAGAACGGTCAAATTTACGAGGTTGGTGTAAAATACCGCGAGCTGGCTGGCACGCCTGGTAGACAACAAAAAATCGCGTGCAAACTGGCGCAGATCCAGATTCCAGGTCACTAAAGCATCAATCGAGTCTATCTCTCCTCTGGCCAGGGCCATGCTCACCTGCTCATAGCGCTGGCGCCTGGCCACCACCTCGCGCCAGGTTTCCAGAGGCAGAGCATACTCACCTGGAGCCGCTTGATCCCACGCCACGCGTTGCGCAACATCGTCCAGCCCCGCCTCAATTTCTGTCGGCAGCGCCAGCGCGCAGCCATGCTTCATAGCCGCGTAAATGTAGCGCTCACCCTCAGTCCTCAGCAATTTTCGCGCGGCCCCTTCTTCGTCGAACAGATCCGGGCACTTCTGAACTATGTGCTCAAAAAAGCGCGGAATAATGCTGGCCGCGCTCATATATTCTGTAATATCTTCTCGCGTATAATACGCGCCCATCTGTTTCTGATGACTGTATTTCTCAAAAATAGCGCCCATCACATCGGGGCTCAACCCGCGCGCAACGCGCGCGGGCTGATCTTCCAGACTCCATTCAAACGTATCCAGGAAACGAAAAAGCTGCTCATATGCCTCGTCCGGGATCACAATAGCACGCTCTGCCTGCTCAAACCTGTCTATATCCAACAAACCATACGGAAGAACTGGCACAGCCCCCAACAATTCCTCCATCTCCGACAAATCGTGACCCGCGCCAGCCTGGCGAGAAAATAAACGCCGCAACAAAGCTCGATAAAAAGCGTGGAAATGTCCCCGGCCATACTCGTTTTGTAACATTTCCAAACGGTGCAACAAATAGTTGCGATCACCATTCAACACCCCTTCACCCTGAGCATCCAGCAAACCCTTGCGCTGGAGAAAATAGACAAAAATCGTGGAATTGAGCAACAAGGCGGCATAGCGCTCGCGCTCTTCCCGCGTGCCTGAGCCTTCAAAAGACGCCAGAAAGGCTGCGTACTCGTGCTTAAAAAGCGTATAAAACCTCTTCATAACTCTCTTTTGCATTATTTTTTATCTTCTTACTCAGAGTATATACAGGTGAATGAATAAATTCAGGTAAAAGGACTTCTCAGCTTGCAGATTAGCCGTTTCGACCGCTGAAGACGCACTGCTGGCACTAGAACACGGCGTCTCCGGGATTATCGTCTCCAATCACGGGGACCGCCAGTTGGACGGCGCGGTAACAACCATTGAAGCGCTGCCTGAGGTTGTAGAAGCCGTGGCCTGGCGCTGCGAGGTCTACCTGGATGGCGGCATCCGGCGCGGCACTGATATCCTCAAAGCCCTCGCGTTAGGAGCGCGAGCCATCCTGGTCGGTCGCCCCATCCTCTGGGGCCTGGCCGTAGATGGCGCGGACGGCGTCCAACAGGTGCTAGAAATCCTGCACACCGAACTGGAACGGGCCATAAAATTAACCGACTGTCCTACTCTGGCCAGCATCAAGCGCGCACTGGTGAAGTGGACTAACTAACACGTGGTGGT
>DASVMX010000677.1:0-47754 GCA_036384215.1 Ktedonobacteraceae bacterium
GGCCTGGGCTAATTTCCGCCATTCTGCTGGCCCGCCAGAGCTTTACTTCCGGCGCCGCCAGCAGAAACCCGGACGTTTCCAACCCGATCCGGCGTGCGTTAATCTTAACCAAATAATTGTACAGTTTGTAGATACGAAGGAAGCAAGCAATGTATGTACTGGTGGTTGTCCAGTCAGCATGCTGAGCTTGGAGATGAAGACGAGCATGTATTACCCGACTCTTGAGAAGGTACAACAGATTTCCGCCGCTCTACAAGCGCGCTCAGCTGACACAACGCCGCCACACAGCACAAAGCGCCCGCTGCTGCCCATCAGCAGCAATCTGCTGGCTGATGTGGAGACGCCTGTCTCGGCCTACTGCAAAGCTGCACGCAGCCCGTATACCTTTCTGCTGGAAAGCGTGGCCGGCGGCGAGCAGATCGCGCGCTACTCGTTTATCGGCCTCGACCCTTACCTGGTGCTAACCCACCGGGGCGAGACTGCGACTCTACGCCACATCGCGGCTGATGGCTCAACGCGCAACGAAGAGATTCCCTGTCACGATCCTCTGAATCTCATCCAGGCAGAACTGGAGCAGTATTACCTGGTCCCACAGGTAGAAAAACAGTTTGACGAGCTGCCGCGCTTCCATGGAGGCGCGGTGGGTTACCTGGCTTACGAGTCGGTAGCTCGCTTTGAGCGCCTGCCTGTGCCGGAAAAAGATCCGCTGAACCTGCCCCTGGCCATCTTCTGCTTTACTGAAACGGTTCTGGTCTTCGATCATCTAAAGCATCGCGTGCGTGTGGTAACGCACCTGCACCTGGACGCGCCAGATCTGGAGGCCGAATACCAGCGCTGCGCGGCGATCCTCGCGGATGTTCAGCAGCGTCTGCACCAGGAGTTGAGCTTCCCGCAGGAACCAGCACACGAGACGCTGGCGGGCGCCAGCACTGTGACCTCGAATCGCACGAAATCCGAATTTGAGGACATGGTGGAGACAGCCAAGGAGTACATTCGCGCCGGAGATATCTTCCAGGTGGTGCTCTCGCAGCGCCTGAGCCGTCCGATTAACACGGCCCCCCTGACAATTTACCGGGCTCTGCGCGCGATCAATCCCTCCCCCTATATGTTCTTCCTGGACCTGGAAGAATTCCACATTATTGGCGCTTCGCCGGAACTGCTGGTGCGCGTAGAAGAGGGCGAAGTGACGATCCATCCCATCGCCGGTTCGCGCGGGCGCGGAGCCACGCCGGACGAGGATGATGCTCTGGCCGAGGAACTGCGCAATGATCCCAAGGAGCGCGCCGAGCATGTAATGCTGCTCGATCTGGGTCGCAACGATGTGGGACGCGTCAGCCAGCCCGGCACGGTCCAGGTGACGGATTGTATGGAGATTGAGCGTTATTCGCATGTGATGCACCTGGTCTCGAATGTCACCGGGCAATTGCGCCCGGAGGTTTCGTCCTACGACGCGCTGCGTTCTGGCTTCCCGGCTGGCACGGTCTCCGGCGCGCCCAAGATTCGCGCAATGGAGATCATCAGCGAGTTGGAAAACGAACAGCGCGGCGTGTACGCGGGCGCGGTCGGCTACTTTAGCCATTCCGGCAACCTGGACACGGCGATTGCGCTGCGCACTATGGTGGTAAAGGACGGCCAGGCCTATGTACAGGCCGGTGGCGGGATCGTGGCTGATTCAGTCCCCGCGGCTGAATACCAGGAAAGCATGAATAAGGCCGGGGCGCTCTTACGCGCGCTGGATATGGCGGAGGAGATTGCCGCGAACCAACAGAAACGGGGACATACACATGCTGTTACTCATCGATAACTACGACAGCTTTACCTACAACCTCTACCAGTATCTCTCCGAACTCGGAGCACAGGTCGAGGTGCGGCGCAATGACAAGATTACGCTGGGTGAGATCGAGGCCATGCAGCCCGAGCATATCGTGGTTTCGCCCGGCCCCTGTACGCCCCACGAGGCTGGCCTCTCCTGCCAGATCATTGAGCACTTTGGCCCGCGCATCCCGCTCCTGGGCGTCTGCCTGGGCCACCAATCCATTGGCCAGGTTTATGGCGGGCGCGTGATCCGCGCTCCTGAGCCTATGCACGGCAAAACCTCGCTGATTTATCATCACGGCCAGGGTGTGTTGCACAATCTGCCTGCTCCCTTCGAGGCCAATCGCTATCACAGCCTGATTGTTGAGCGCGCCTCGCTCCCGGCTGAACTGGAGATCACCGCCGAGACCAGCGACGGCCTGATTATGGGCCTGCGCCATCGAAGCTACCCGGTGCAGGGTGTGCAGTTCCACCCCGAATCGATCATGACACCTGTGGGCAAAGACTTGCTGCGCAACTTCTTACAGCAGGTCGCTGTAGCAGCTTAGAGACCATCGGCACGCAGAAAGAAGCCACGATGGACCAGGATGTCCATCGGAAAGGAATATCCACGATGATTCGCGAAGCAATTTCACGGGTAGCTGGCGGCGCGACCCTGGCTGAGAACGAGGCCGCTGAGGTTATGGAAGAGATTATGACGGGCATGGCGACGCACGCGCAGATGGCGGCATTTCTGACGGTGCTGCGCCTGCGACCCGGTGGAGAGACGGTTGAGGAGATTGCCGGCTGCGCTCGTGTGATGCGCGAAAAGGCCGTGCAGGTGGCACTGAACGAAGAGACGGCCAGACTGGCCATGGATACCTGCGGAACCGGCGGCGACGGCGCGGGCACGTTTAATGTCTCGACTGGCGCGGGCATCCTGGCCGCGTCTGCCGGGGCCTCAGTCGCCAAACACGGCAACCGCTCGGCGACCAGTAAATGCGGCAGCGCCGACGTGCTGGAGGCGCTGGGCGCGCGCATCGATCTCGGACCAGAGAAGGTCGCGGCATGCGTGCAGCAGACCGGCTTCGGCTTTATGTTTGCCCAGGCATACCATCCCGCTATGAAACACGTCGGTCCGGTGCGACGCGAGATTGGCATTCGCACGATTTTTAATATTTTAGGCCCGCTGACCAATCCCGCTCACACACCTTACCAGGTGCTGGGCGTGCCTGATCCGGCACTGCTGCGCAAGATGGGCGAGGTGCTCCTGCTCCTGGGCTGCAAACACGCGCTGGTTATTCATGGCGAAGACGGTATCGACGAATTCTCGCTGGTCGCGCCAACCCGCGTCTGCGAGGTGCGCCAGGGTGCTGAACTGCGCGAATATACGATCACGCCCGAAGAGGTGGGTCTGACACGGATTAGCGATATTCAGCCTTTGCTTGGTGGCGATCCCACCTACAACGCGACACTGCTGCGCCAGTTGCTCGGCGGAGATACCGGTACACCTGCCAGTGAGATGCTCTGCCTGAACGCCGGGGCCGCGCTCTTCGCCAGTGAACGGGTCGACTCGCTGAGCGATGGCGTAAAACTGGCGCGGGCTACGCTGCGCGAAGGCAAAGCCGGGCGCAAGCTCGGCGAGATTGTCGAGTGCACACAAGCATAATGAGAAGGCAGCTCTACTATGATTCTTGACCAAATTGTTGCGCGCTCCCGCGTTGATCTGGAGCAGCGCAAACTGGAAGTGCCACTGGCGGAGGTGCAGTCACGCGCGGCAGCGCAGGCTCCAGCACGCGATGCGCTGGCCGCGCTGCGCGCGCGCAACGCTGTACATGTGATCGCGGAAGTCAAACGCGCCTCGCCCTCGAAGGGATTGCTGGCGCCAAATTTCGATCCCGTAGGCCTGGCTCGCGCATATACAGCCAGCGGCGCTTCGCTCATCTCTGTGCTGACGGAGCCGCACTTTTTCCAGGGTGCGCCGGACTATCTGACGGCCATTAAACGTGCAGTCGAAGTTCCGGTGCTGTGCAAGGACTTTCTCTATGACAAGTACCAGGTCTATGAGGCTCGCTCCTGGGGCGCGGACCTGATCCTGTTGATCTGCGCGATTCTGGATGACGCGCAGTTGCGCTACCTGCTGGGCGTGGCGGAAAGCCTGGGTATGCACGCCCTGGTAGAAGCTCACAGCGCCGAGGAGGTCCAACGAGCAGTCGCGGCGGGAGCACGCATTATCGGCGTAAATAGCCGCGATCTGCGCACCTTCGAGATGCATCCCGGCCTGATCCGCGCGCTGCGCCCGCTGATCCCGGCTGACCGCGTGCTGGTGGCTGAGAGCGGCATCCATACCGCTGCGGACGCGCGCCGCCTGGCCCGCTACGATGTACAGGCTTTGCTGGTCGGTGAATCACTGGTGACCTCCAATGATATTCCCGGTCAGCTCGGCCAGCTCTTGCTCGGAGCGAACGACGATATTCAAGTAAAGATTTGCGGTCTCAGCCAGGAACAGCACATTCGCATTGCACTGGAAGCCGGAGCGGACCTCTTTGGACTGGTCTTCTACGAGCCAAGCCATCGCTATGTCACGCCCCAGCGCGCGCGTGAACTGGTAGCGACGCTGGGCGACAGACACTCGCACATCGAGGTGGTGGGTCTGTTTGTCAATAAAGAGGCCGGATTCATCAACGAGGTAGCCGAACAGGTCGGGCTGGATGTGGTGCAATTGCACGGGAACGAGTCGCCAGAATTCTGCCAGCTCATTCAACGTCCAGTAATCAAAGCTGTGCATATGCGTGATGCCAGCGACCTGGAGAAGCTCCAGGCCTATCGAGCAACAACCTGGCGTGTGCTGCTCGACACTCCCAGTTCCGGCTGGGGCGGCAGCGGCGAAACACACGACTGGGCGCTGGCCTGCGCCGCCGCACGCGAGCAGCGCGCCTTCCTGGCCGGTGGTCTGCATCCCGCCAACGTGGCCGAAGCCATCACTCGGGTACGTCCCTGGGGCGTGGATGTTAGCAGCGGCGTAGAGAGCGAGAAGGTCAAGGACGAGAACAAGATCCGCGCGTTTCTCTCGCAAGCGCGCGGACTGACGAACAAATAAGAACGAAAGCAGCAGCATATGATCCAACACCATATTCAGCAAACCACATATCAACACGGAGCCTTTCCCGATCAAAGGGGACGCTTCGGCGATTTCGGCGGCAAGTTTGTGCCCGAAAGCTTGATGGCGCCACTGGCCGAGCTGGAACAGGCCTACGCAGAGGCGCAGCTTGACCCGATATTCAAACGCGAACTGGATGATCTCTTACGTGAATATGTGGGGCGCCCGACGACGCTCTACTATGTGCCGCGCTTCTCACAACTGGTCGCGCCCGACGTGAAGGTCTACCTGAAACGCGAGGACCTGGCCCACACAGGCGCGCACAAGATCAACAACGCGCTTGGCCAGGGTCTGCTGGCGAAACGCATGGGCAAGAAACGCATCATCGCCGAAACCGGCGCGGGCCAGCACGGCGTAGCCACCGCGACGGTCTGCGCCATGCTCGGCCTGGATTGTATTGTCTACATGGGCGCGGAAGATGTTCAGCGTCAATCGCTCAACGTCTTCCGCATGAAGCTTCTGGGCACCGAGGTGCGCTCGGTGGAAAACGGCAGCCGCACGCTCAAAGACGCGATCAACGAAGCCATCCGCGACTGGGTTACTAACGTTGAGACGACCTACTACCTCTTTGGTACAGCGGCTGGCCCGGCTCCCTATCCGCAAATTGTGCGCGATCTGCAAACAGTCATCGGCACGGAGGCGCGGGCGCAGATCCTGCAACACGAGGGGCGTCTACCCGATTACGCTATCGCCTGCGTGGGCGGCGGCAGTAACGCCATCGGCCTCTTCCATCCCTTCGCCAACGACAGCGAGGTCCAACTGATCGGCGTAGAAGCAGCCGGCGAGGGCGTCGAGACCGGCAAGCACGCGGCCACGCTGAGCGCCGGCCATCCCGGCGTACTGCACGGAGCATACAGCTATCTGCTGCAAAATGAGGACGGCCAGGTCATTGAAACGCACAGCATCTCCGCCGGCCTGGACTACCCCGGCGTTGGACCAGAGCACAGCTACTTGAAGGACAGCGGGCGCGCGACCTATGTCTCCGCGACCGACGCCACCGCCCTGCGCGGTCTGCAAGCTCTCAGCCGCACCGAAGGCATCATTCCCGCGCTGGAATCCTCCCACGCGCTCGGCTACCTGCTGGAGAAAGGCGAAAAAGGAGAACTGCCGCCTGGCTCTCTGATCATTCTCAATCTCTCTGGTCGCGGCGACAAAGACATGATTACCGTAGCAAAAGCACTGGGAGTAACACTCTAAAACCTCCCCAGCTTGAAAAACGCGAAGGTTCGAATCAGCTTTACAGTTTATCAATGTACAGCTATAAGAAATACCGGCAGAATCTTACGGCTATAGGAAAGACACATCTATGCAACAGACAAATACGACGCCTACGGCCACGACAACGCCCGCTCAGCGGGTGCGTGCGGCCTTTGAAGCAGGGCGCCAGGAGAAACGCGGCGTGTTAATTCCGTATTTCATGTGCGGCTACCCTTCGGCAGAGCAGAGCGCTGAGGTTGTGCTGGCAGCCGCTGAGGCGGGTGCCGACCTGATCGAACTGGGCCTGCCGTTCAGCGATCCGCTGGCCGATGGCGCGACGATTCAGCACGCGGGTCACCTGGCGCTTGAACGCGGCATGACAATGCGCGGCTGTCTGGAGGTGGCGCGCAGGGTGGCTGCTCGCAGCAGCGTACCACTGATCCTGATGGGTTATTACAATCCTCTGCTGGCATATGGCCTTGAGCGTTTCTGCCAGGACGCGGCGGCCAGCGGAGCTTGCGGAATGATTATCCCCGACCTGCCACCCGACGAGGCCACAAAGCTCCAGGATGCCGCGGTAGCCTCTGGCCTGGCGCTGATCTTCCTGATCCCGCCCACAACGTCCGACGAGCGTATCGCACAAATTGCCGCCCGCGCCAGCACTATCCCTGGCAGCTTCATCTACTGCGTCTCCCTCAGCGGAGTCACCGGCGCGAGCAGTAAATTCGAGATCCTGCCCTCGCTCCTGGCGCGCATCTACAGCCACACCAGAAAGTATGGGCTCCCGGTCGTCGTAGGCTTTGGTCTGACCCAACCCGACCACATCGCGCTGGTCTCCAGCCTGGCCGATGGCTCGGCCGTCGGCACCGCCCTCGTCAAACTTCTCGACCAGCACGCAGAACCTGAGCAGGCAGGCGCTGTGCGCACCTATATCCACTCGCTGCGCGAGGCGACAGGTCGCGCGTAATCTCATCGCACGACCTATGAATTGTAACTTTTCAGGTTCCCGCTTCCAGGACTCCTCAGCGCCGTAGGCGTTGAGGAGTCCTGGAAGCTTTTCTCGCAGGTCTTCTGGTTTAGATTATCTGCAAGGACACCTCGTTTACGCTTCCGTTTCAGGCAAAACCAGTAAATCGATGGTTCACATAGGCTAATCTGGCTTCCTCGTCGCGTTGAGAAGCGAGAAAGCGCGTCCAGGCCTGTGCAATGTCCAGGCACTATGTGCTATCATGCCTGAAGTGGCCTCGCGCCTTACGCGCACAGGGAACGGGCATTAGCAAATCTTCGTGGAGATGTTTTTAATGAGAAAAATTACCATCGAGGAGCACTTTACTACGCAGTCGTTTCAGCAGTACTTACGCAAGCAAAGCGAGCGAACTGGCAGCCTGGCGCCGATTCCGCCAGCGCATGTTGTAGCACAGACACTCGACCTTGGGGAAAATCGCCTGCGTGGTCTGGATGAGTCGGGCATCGATGTACAGGTGCTTTCGTTGAATACACCGGGCCTGGAACGGGTACAGGCAGAAGACGCGCTCCCGCTGGCCCGCGAGATTAATGACGAACTGGCGACAGCAATCCGCCAGTATCCAACGCGTTTCGCGGGCTTCGCAGCACTGCCTACGCTTGACCCACAGGCCGCCGCCGCAGAGTTGGAACGCGCGGTCACACAACTGGGTCTGAAAGGCGCGATGCTGCATGGGCAGCCAGCGGGCGGATTTCTTGACGAGGGCAAGTACTGGGATATCCTCGCTATGGCGGAAGCGCTTGATGTACCGATCTATTTACACCCGGCAGCGCCCGCGCCCGCGACCACCAGGCTCTACGAGGGACGCCCGGAGTTGATCGGACCCCTCTGGAGTTTTACTGTTGATGCCGCGACCCAGGCGCTGCGCCTGATTGTAAGCGGGGTTTTCGATCAATTCCCCCGACTGACGATCATTCTGGGCCATCTCGGCGAAACGCTGCCCTATTTGCTCGGCAGGCTCGATTCGCGCTGGCAGTTCTACGCGGGGGAGCGGCAAGTTCGCGAGAAGCCCTCGTATTATGTGCGTAACAATTTTCTGGTCACAACCAGCGGCATTTTCTACGATCCGCCCCTGCTTTGCGCTATCGCGGCTGTGGGCGTGGAACGCGTGCTGTTCGCGGTCGATTTCCCTTATGAGCAAAATAAGGCTGGCGCGGCCTGGCTCGACGCGGCCCCCATCAGTGTGGAGGAGAAGCAAAAAATTGCCTCTCTCAACGCCGAACGCTGGCTGCACCTGTAGATGCTATTTGCGGAACCACGGGAAAAACGGGGAAACACGCCGCTGGTATTCGGCGTAGCTGGGATGGCCAGCAAGCAGGTGGCGCTCCATCAAGGGGATGCTGGCACTGAGAAAGAGCAGCAGAATCGCCAGTGGCCCCACGATGGTCCACCAGAAGCCGGGAAAGGCCAGGGGCACAAAGAGGTAGAGCCCCCACCAGAAAAGCACTTCACCAAAATAATTGGGGTGACGCGAGACTGACCAGAGGCCAGGCGGCACAACCTGTTCTGCTGAGTCAGGTGCGCGCCGAAAACGCCGCATCTGGGCATCCGCGGTGCCCTCGATCAGCACCGCTCCCAGCGTGACCAGCGCGGGCAGTAGATCCAGCCAGCTCAAGTTGGTATTGTGATCGCTGAGAATGGGCCAGAGTGCAAGACAGCCCAGAAAAACAAGCACAGTAGGCATAAGGTGGATACCCAGGAAGGAAACCGGCCAGTACCAGATACCTGTCTGGCGCTGGATATCTCGATAGCGCCAGTCCTCGTGCTCCAGCCCGCGCCATTGTTGCGCCCAGTTGCCCGTCAGACGCAGCGCCCAGAGACAGAGCAAGACAAAAATCAGCAGATGACGCGAATTGCTCAGACCATCAGAGCCAGGCCCCGTCAGCCAGTAAAGCGCTATCGGCAGCGGCGCGACACTCCAGTAGGGATCATACATGCTGGAATTGCGCGTGATCATGCTAAAAATAAAGACCACAATCGTTGCCGCCAGGTCGGCCAGACCCACTACCAGCAGCGAAGGTGCGGCGCGCAACCAGAGTCCCACCCCGACCGCGGCAGCGCCCGCCAGCACATACGCGATTCCGACGAGCAAAAACGCCCTCGCCCGGCTCTTGCTGCCTACTTCTGTGCTTGCTTGCATATAGCGCTCCTCTGCTCTCTGCTTCGTCGAACAAGCATCCATGGAGAGTCAGGGCAAAAACTCGCGCCAGCCCGGGCCCTCCGCTTCTCTGCCAAAAATTAGATCTCGATTTGCGCGATTGACTCGCGAATCCACGTGGGACGGTAAGGAAAACGCTCAACCTGCTCGCGCGCGGTCACGCCGGTGAGCACCAGAATCGTGCGCAGGCCACTCTCCATACCAGAGATAATATCCGTGTCCATGCGATCTCCAATCATCACGGAATTCTCGGAATGGGCATCTGGTCCAAGCCTGCGCAGCGCGGTACGCATCATCAGCGGATTTGGCTTGCCAATGTAGTAGGGCTGCACACCCGTGGCCGCGCTGATCAGAGCCGCCACCGCGCCAGTCGCGGGCACAATCCCGCCCTCCCCTGGTCCCATCACATCGGGATTGGTGGCGATAAAACGCGCGCCAGCGCTCACAAAACGAATAGCCCGCGTAATGCGCTCAAAGCTGTAGGTCGTTGTCTCGCCCAACACCACATAATCTGGCTCCTGGTCGGTGAGAATATAGCCCACCTCGTGCAAAGCCGTGGTCAGACCGGACTCGCCAATCACGTAGGCGCTGCCGCCCGGCTTCTGCACATTCAGAAACTGAGCAGTCGCCAGCGCGGAGGTAAAGATAGCCTCAACCGGCACCTCCAACCCCATATACGACAGGCGCTTTTGCAGATCGCGCGGTGTATATTGCGAATTGTTGGTCAGAATCAAGAAAGGAATGCCACGAGCGCGCAGACTCCCAATAAAATCAGCCGCCCCCGGAATCAGCGTATTCCCGCGTAAAATGACCCCATCCATATCCGTCAGAAAATTTTTAATGCCGTCCATTTAACTCTCTCGAAAACAAAGTGCCGCCCATCAATAGGCAGGTCCGCGCTCATTATACCATCCAATTGAGCCAGAACGAAGTTGCTTGCTTATGAAACCAGGGCTTTCTCATTCTCCGAACTCGCCGCCTGCGGCGGCTCGCAAGGTCTTTTTTCTGCATGTTTTGCGGGCGTGGCCCGCAAAACATGCAGAAAAAAGACTCAAAAGGACCGCGCAGCGGGACCAGTCCAGGTACAGCGGAGAATGAGAACACCCTACTTATTAGAGGTCTTGTGCCACCATGTCTGCTGGCACATGCCTGACCCCATTCCAATGGCAAGCCTTTTCGCAGCCTGTAAATTCGCTGCTTCTTGCGTTCTCTCCTATGAGGCATGGAGAGAGCAATGGAAAAACTTCAGTACAATAATATAGATACCATTGAATGTCCATGCTACAATGAACACGCCTGATTGCCTGTATTCAGGCGTAGATTTTGTTGTAAAGGGCGCTGGCCCTGGAGGTCTGATGGACATGTCTCTTATGCGCGGCCTGTGCCTTGTTGGGAGGTATACACGATGAAATATCATATCCGACAACGCGCCTGGACTCTGCGCGAACAATTTATCGTACGCGATCAGGGCGGCGACCCGGCCTTTAAGATCAAAAGTAAGTTCTTCCACATTGGCGACCACCTGATCATCCGCGATCACCAGACACATGAGAAAGTCGCGCGTATCAAGCAACACGTGTTCTTCCATGTCAGGCCGCATTACTCGATCTATCGCGCTGGTACGCATTGGGCCAGATTGCATGAGAAGTTCTTCAATTGGAGCAACGAGCACTTTCAGCTGAAGCTGAAAAGTGGCGAGGTGTACCACATTGAAGGAGATATTTTGAACTGGGATTTCTCGGTCAGCGACGAGCAGGGCAATCTGCTCGCCTCCATCGGACAACGCGCCTCTGTGATGCGCGATTACTATGGTGTGGATCTCGCGCAGGGGGTTGACGCGCCTGCGATGATTGCCCTGGCCATCGCGATTGAGAAGATCCGCGAGCGCCAATCGCAGAATTAACTGCCAGCCTGTTCCAGTTCTTTTCAACTCAAGCTGTTGTTCTGGCCGCACGTGGGGCAAATTCGAACAATTGGTTCGTGTAGACAGCATTGACCCAGGCGTTACCCGCGCGATCGACGATCAGCCCGTCGTGCGGGTGCGCGTTGCTGGTCAGGCTATCGTCGAGCGTGTAGAACGCGAAACCTGCCCCCGGCGTGTAGCTGCCGACACGCGCGCTCAGTGAGTCGTCAAACCAGATGGTGCCGTTACTGGCGGCGGCGATGCCTGAGATGTGTACGCCACAATTGCTATGAGCAGGACACGGCGGTGTAGGCACGCTGTATTCGCTGACGCCCGCGCTGGTATTATCAACAGCCCGTCTGATAACCAGCCTGCCCAGTTTGCCGGCCCAGCCTTCGCTCCACCAGATATTGCCCCGCTGGTCGAAGGTGATCATGTGCGGGGTATTATTATTGGTGGCGGGTGCGAGATATTCGTGAATGCGGCCATTGATGCCGTTCTCTCCCGGCGTGAAGCGTCCAATGCGGTGTACGCGGCTGTTATTTTCGGTGAACCAGAGCGAGCCGCTGATGGGATCGGGACCGGTAATGCCATAGGGCATACCTTGCGCGGTTGGCGTGGGAAAAGAGAGGAAGCGGTGTGTGATGGGATTAAATTCGCCCACCGCGCTGATGCCGGGTTCGGTAAACCAGAGATGCCCGGCGCGATCAAGCGCCAGGTCAAAGGGATTGGCGCGCGGCGTGCTGACGGTCCACTGATTCCAGTGGCCAAGGTGGTCCAGTTCGCCAAGCGCGTTGGTGACCGGCTCGGTAAACCAGAGGTTGTCGCTGGCGTCAGCTACGACAAAAAAGGGGCTGGAGTAGCCAGGTGGCTCGGCGGCAACGCGCAGCGGCTGCGCGTTCGCGTGAAAGCCGGATGACGCGTACTCGATCAGGCTGCCTCGTAGAGTCTGGCTGCAAAAAGGCCGGGCACTGATGTCGTTGGGACTGCATTCCGGCTCGGCCACCCAGATATGCCCGGCGTGATCCTGGGTCAATCCCCATGGACTGTAGCCGGGAACGGTTGTGGAAACGATGCTCAGCGCAGGCGTTGGGGCAGCATGAACGCTGGCCTGGCTGCGGGCCACGACAAACCATGTGATGACGCCGCCAGCGCCCAACAAAACCAGCACCAGCGCCAGGCGCGCCAGCAATTTCGTCCGAGGTGAACGCGCGGGCGTTCCGAAAGATCTCTCTCGCATACACAGATACTCCTGAAAATATACTACCAGAAAAAACGCCCACAGCACGCACTTTCCCGTAGTATCTGCCTGAACAGGGCCATTTCAGGCCAGGGGGCTAAAGATTGGACTTCCCATACTGACACACGCGGCATACGTAACACAGAAAAGCGCAAAAATGGAACAGCGGAACGTATGTTCTCCTGTTATAATCCTGTTACCAATTGGGAGGAGAAAGATTATGGACTATCGAACCTGCATCCAGGGCAGCATTGATTATATCGAAGAGCATCTGCAAGAAGAGATAACTGTAGATAAACTCGCGGTCATCGCAGGTTTCTCCTCCTATCACTATTATCGGATCTTTAATGTGTATGTTGGCTTACCTGTTATGGAGTACGTCAGGCGCAGGCGCCTGGCATACGCCGCCGCAGAACTCGCGCGCAGCAGGCGGATTGTCGATATCGCGCTGGACTACGGCTTCGATACCCATAATGGTTTCGCCAAAGCTTTTCGCAAGGTGTACGGATGTTCCCCTGAAACATACCGTCCCCATGTCTCGGGGCAGATCCCTAAAAAG
This sequence comes from Ktedonobacteraceae bacterium, assembly GCA_036384215.1. GTDB lineage: Bacteria > Chloroflexota > Ktedonobacteria > Ktedonobacterales > Ktedonobacteraceae > Paraktedonobacter. Next base: position 13,036 of record DASVMX010000677.1, read on the forward strand.
GTCGATCTGCTCCTCTTAACCCATTACAATTTGACAGGAGGAATCGTTGTGGAACCCAAAATCATCACAAAACCAGCGTCCAAATTTGCTGGCTACGAGTTGAAAACGACATGTACCGACGGCAAAAATATGCGCGAGATCCCGGCTTTCTGGGCCAGCATGACCCCGGAACACTTTGCCACGCTTCACACCAAATTGCACGCGGTTCACCAGAGCGAACTGGGGCTCTGCCTTCCACCCGACAGTACAACCGGGAACTTCTCATATGTGATCGCCATGGAAGTTCACGACTATGAAAGCGCCCCGCCCGAACTATTCCGCGGCGAGATACCCGAAGCGACCTACGCGGTGTTTAGCATTCCCCCAGTTGAAAGCCAGCAGAGCCCTGACTTTTCCGCTGCCATCCAGGGCACCTGGAAGTACATCTACGACACCTGGTTCCCCGGCTCCGGCTACGAGTTTGCCGCCGGCAAACCCGATTATGAACGCTATTATGAAGGTACAAAAGTTGAGATCTACATCCCCATCGTAAAAAAACGGAATACATGATCGGGTGAATTAAGAGAAAACGCTCCAGGCGACCGGGCGGTCGCCTGGAGCGTTTTCTCTTAATTCACCCGATCATGTATTCAGAACATATTTCCACACGGCTTCAGCGTTTCTATTGAAGAACCAGAGATCGTTTATAAAAGAGTAGAAAATTATCCAATCTGGTGTATAATCGTCTGAGCGCGCAAGGAGTAGTGGATGCGTAGTTCATCCAGCATCGCTTGCGATGTAAACAATGATCGAGTAAATTGAGGAGTCGCTCGATTTGAGAAACTATTTCGAGTATAACAGGAAGGTGGTTGAACAGGCATATGAGGCATCTCGAATTCAGTCGCATTGAGCGTGTGCTGGCCTTTCTCGCCGGGACGGCGAATCTGTTTGTAGGCATGGGCTTTTTCTTTCTGCCAGAGTTGCGATTACCGCTCTGGCCGAGCAGCGTGCCGGATATTCTGGACCGTTTTATCGGGGCAATTATCCTGGGCAACGCGGCTGGCGCGTTCTGGCTCTCGGGCGAACGCGAATGGGCACGCGTGCGCCCGCTGGCCCTGGTGGCCCTGGTCTACGGTACGCTGGTCGCCGCCGCCCTGCTCTATCATCTGCTTGGGCTCCAGGCAGATCCCGTCTTCTGGCTCTACCTGGCCTTTGACCTGCCATTTCTTCTGGTCTACTATGTCCTGTTTCTCTATCATGACATCTGGCCATTGCTGACCAGGCGCGCTGGCTCCGCGCCGGTTCAGAGGAAAAGCAAGGCTATCTAAAAACAAAAGCAGAGGAGTCGGGTAAGAGTATGCAGGCGCCATTTATCGATCCTCTTGTGGATTTAGCAGTCCTGAATCCAGCGCTGCCCCTGGCAGGGCGCGCTATGGAAATGCAATTGCTGCGCTCCGTAGTGGCCAATGCCATGCTCGCGCAATCACATGGACCCCGCTCGGCGATTATCAGCGGGGAAGCAGGCATAGGCAAGTCGCGCCTGCTGGAAGAACTCTGCGTTGCTGCTCGCGAGCAAAGCCTGAGGGTTTTGCACAGCCAGGCCTACGAAGCGGGCAGCATGTTCCCCTATCTGCCTTTCATCGAAGCGCTGCGTCCCATCATACACGCTTCTTCAGAGGCTGAACTGCGCCAGTACACCGGCCTGGAGAGCGCACTCGGCACAATCCTGCCAGAGCCGCCTGTCGATATTTCCCTTACCGGGCAGCCGCTGATATCCGCGCTCTGCCAGCTTTTCCCGGAACTGGCTCACCGCTTACAGATCGCGCCTGTTCACGAGCCGCTTTCACCCGAACAGGCAAAATTCCGTCTTTTTGATGCCATCGCTACCTTGCTGGAGCGAACAGCCCTGGAACAGCCTGTGCTGCTCTGCATTGATAATTTACAGTGGGCAGATAGCGCGACGCTTGAACTGACTCTCTATCTCACTGTGCGCCTGCGCGCGGGGCGGGTCGCGCTGCTCGGGGCCACACGTCCACCGCAGCCCGCTCTTTCCGAGGAAAGCACAACTGGTAGTTTACCTCCGGCAACACTGGCTCAAGCGGGGAATGCTCTCAAAATCTTGTTCGAGCTGGTCCAGCAGGGGCTGCTCCTCTTCCTGCCGCTTGGCCTGCTCGACGAGGCCGCGGCTATACAGCATATCCATGCCCTGCTGCCTGGCGCGCTTCCCGAGCACCTGGCGCAGGAGTTACTCACCCGCGCAGGAGGCAATCCGTTTTTCCTGGAAGAGCTGGTTCGCACGCTCTGCCTGGGCCAGCAACTGGTTTTGCGCGATGGCGCGTGGCAGATGGCTACGGCCACGCAGCATGGCATCTGGCCAGAGCGCATCGCCCTGGCAGTCAGGCAGCGTTTGCAGGGTCTGGCCTGCCGTGAACTGTTGCAAACTGCCGCGCTGCTGGGGCGCGCTTTCCCATTGCAGCCAGTAGCACGCGCGAGTGGGTTGAGCGAGGAGCGTGCGCTGAGGCTGCTGGAAGAGGCGCTCAACGCCAACCTTATTGCCAGAGTACCAGCCTCGACCACGAACTGGACTGGCTCAGAAAATGGGTTCACAGAAACGCCTGTTCATGAGCCCCAATTCGCTTTTTGTCAGGGCATAGTGCAGGAGGTGCTCAGCGCGGAAGTTTCCCCGCAGCGCCAGCGCCAGTTCCACGGAGCGCTGGGCCAGGCACTTGAAGAGTACTATGGACCACGTGCGCCCTCGCACGCCGCGGAACTGGCTCGCCAGTATGTTTTGAGCGATCAGCAGGAGGCCGCCCTGGTCTGGAGCCTGCGCGCAGGCGTGGAAGCTGTACGCCAGCAAGCCCAGCGCGAGGCCATCAACCATCTGCGCACGGCTTTGAACTTGCTGGACAGTGGTGTCAAAGCACCTGCCGGACAACAAGTGCTTGCGCGAGCCCAGGTCTGCCTCGCACTCGGCGAAAGCTGGCTCAAACTTGGCGAACTTGAACAGGCAAGCAAGGCTTTTCGCCAGTCTCTCGGCTTCGAGCAGCACAGCGGCCAGAACGCCTCCAGCCTCGCAAACGAGGAGCCGCTGGCAAAAGCCAGAGCCTACCGCCTGCTCGCGGATACCTATCGCATGCAAGGCAAGTACGAACTGGCGCAATCTCATCTCCAGGCCGCCGCCAAACAGCTCACGGGCAAGAGCGAGACACGCACGCAGGCCGATTTGGACACAATCCCCTGGCTTTCCACCAGATTTCCCCCGCCGCACGCCGCGCAAACCCTTGAAGAGAGCCCTCCTCGCGAGCGTTTTGCACAGAGCAACGGTGAGCGCCTGCTCATGCTCCAGTCCAAAGCGATGCTCGATCTGCTGGTTTTTCGCGCCGCTGAGGCCGAGCAGACTCTCTGGCAGGCCCATCAACTGGCCACAGAGCTCGGAGATCGCGGCAGCCAGGGCCTGGCACTGCATCTCCTGGGCTGGCTACGCGGCTGGGGCAAGAACATCAATGAAGCAATCCGTCTGCTCACTCAGGCCCACGAGCTGTATATTGCCAGCGGCGATCCCTTTCACGCGGCTCTGGGCGATCAGAGCCTGGGGATTATCTATCAGGCGCTGGGTGAAATGGAAAAGGCCCGCCGTTATAATCTACAGGGCTTCGAGCGCGCCCGCCGCTATGGCGTACAACATATTCTGGGCTGGCTGCACTGCAATCAAGCGCTGATGGCCCTGGCTCAGGGCACCTGGGAGGAAAGCGCGTCGCATTTTCGCGACGCGCTGGAGGCCGCGGAACAACCTGGCAACGCGCGCATCAGACCCCTGGCATTGCAAGGGCAGGCTATGCTCGCCGTCAGGCGCGGCGACTGGCGGCAGGCTGAGCAAGCTTTCCAGGAGGCAGTCCAGGCCGCGACGAATACCGAATGGTATCCCGGCGCGCTGGCCCTCTATGGCCATTTCCTCGCGGTCACTGGCTGCCGCGCCGCCGCGAAGATACAACTCGATCTCTCCGCGAGCCTGGCCGAACCGCCCGGCTACAGCGGTGATTTCTACATCCCATTTCTGGCCGAAGGCTATCTGCATCTGGAGGATCGCCAGCCAGCTCTTGTCTATATCGAGCGCATCCGCGAACTGCGCGGCTTCATCTACTACGGGGTTTCTGTGGCGCGCATTCTGGGCGAGGTAGCCGCGCTGCAAGGAGATTGGGAAACGGCTGAACTGGCTTTTCAGGATGGGCTGACCCTCTGCCGCCGCGCCTACAACGAGCCAGAAGAGGCCGCGATCCTCTATGAGCAGGCACGGACAGTTCTGATGCGCAGCCGGCTTGACCCACCAGGAGACAGTAAAACGACGCGGTCTGCGCAAATCTTCTGCGAGCAAGCCTGCCAGATTTTCGCGCGTTATAACATGCAACGCGCGTCAGACCTGGTAGACACACTGCAAAAAGGCCTGCTCCAACTCGCGGCCCACCCACCAGCGCGGGAAAGCGCGACCATCATCCCGGCGCCGCACCTCGCACACGTCGACTATCAACTCGACCTCCGCCTGACCAGGCGCGAACTCGAAGTCCTGCGCCTGGTAGCCGAAGGTCGCACCGATCGCGAGGTCGCAGACACCCTCGTCCTGAGCCCCCGCACCGTCAACCGCCACCTGAGCAACATCTTCGTCAAACTAGATGTTCCCGGTCGCGCCGCGGCTGTAGCCTACGCGATCCGCCAGGGATTGGTCGAATAAACCACGCTAAATCACTGGCAGAGCCTGCCCATCGGTCATGGCTTGCGGACCACCGTGCAGCGGACAGCAGCCACCATCAAAGGGAGTGCCGGGAATGGTAGAATCATTGAGCACGACACGCGCGGCAGTAACGCCATCGAACCAGATTCCTGCGTGTTCCAGTTGGATGCCGGAGGCCGGGCCTGATTGATCGGCGGAGGTGCCGGGCTGGCGATTATCGGCGGCAAAGGCCACCAGCGTAATCAGGTGGAAGATTGACTCGCCGCTGCCGTCACCACGAGTGAACAGGTCCCCAACGTATTCCGCGTGTCCGAATGGTTTGGCGGAAAGTTCGGTAAAGAAGACTGTGTATTTCACATTCGCCGGCATATTCTGTACATCGACCACCACGGTATCAAAAACGCTGATCTCTGGATTCCCCTGGATGACTGTCACCAGGGCAGTGGCTTTGGGAAACAGCTTCTTGATGCTCGCCGGAAAGAGCGGGAATTGGATGATCAGGCTGGGATCAATCGAAGCCAGTACTTTCACGGTGGGCGCAATCTGCTCCGATGCGCCAAAGGCCGGCGTGCGCAAAGAAGGCGGCGTCTGCGGAAAGGTCAACTTCTGCACTCCGCCCGTGCTACTGATCGCCGTTGGCGTGCTGTTATTCGTCTGCTGAGCCGAAGAGGTGCTACAGGCAGTTAGCAGCAGACAAAGCAGAAGCAAACTCGACATGAGACGCGTAAGGCTAAGTCTGTTGTAGAAACAGGACAATCTGGGATTCTTCATGCTTCCCTCCTCTAAAAGACCGGAGCGGTCTGCCCATCGGTCATCGCCTGTGGTCCAGCGTGTAACGGGGGATTTCCGCCATCAAAAATCGTTCCGGTCAGGGTATCGTTGTTCAATACCCGCTGGGCATCCTGGAGCGAGGCAAACCACATCCCCATGTGCTCCAGGTTGACGCCCGAGGTCGCGCCCTCCCGATCATCCTGCGAGGTGCCCGGATTGCGCGCATCCATGGAGAAGGCCACCAGGGCGATACACTGAAAGATGGTTTCTCCGCCGCCATCGCCGCGCGTGGTCAGGTCAGCCACGTATTCGACATTGCCGAAGGGTTTATTGGCGATTTCAATCAAGAAAATGGTAAAGGTGATGTTTGGCGGCATATGTTGCACATCGATAGTAATGGTATCGGATACGGCATTATCGCGGTTACCACGTACAATCGTGACCTGGGCCGTCGCGCTGGGAAACGCCTGCTTGATGCCGCTGGGCACGAGTGGAAATTGCTCGATCAACGTTGGAGCCAGCGAAGGCAACACCTGGACAGTGGGAGCCAGTTTGCCCGCTTGAATAAGCTGGCGCAGGTGGGCGTCCGGCGGATTTGTCAGCGCTCGCGTGGTCTGAGTCTGCACATGGCCAGTTCTCAATGGCGCCGCGCTGGCGCTCCCGGTCGCGCCCACGAAGACAAGCAGCAGTGTGAATAGACCTTGCAGAGCGAAGAATAGCATCCCTGCCTGGCGCCGCTCCCCCTTCTCATCCAGCACTGTCTGGCCAGGAGTACGTTTCTGTAAAAGTCTCATCGATCTCCCCTTTGCCTGAATAGCATAGATGCAAAAAAACATACAAAGTCTTAGAAAACTGGAGCATTCTGCCCATCAGTCATCGCCTGCGGTCCGGCGTGCAAAGGGGGATTTCCGCCATCAAAAGGCGTGCCAGTTAGTTTTGCGTTTTTAAGCACCGACCGGGCATCCTGCAACGATGAGAACCACATCCCCATGTGCTCCAGTTGCACGCCAGAAGCCTGACCGCTCTGGTCCTGCGAAACACCTGGATTATCCGAGTTCATGGCAAAAGCCACCAGCGTGATGGCTTGAAAACTCGCTTCGCCCGATCCATCGCTGCGCGTATGTAGATCGGCGATATACTCGGCGTTGCCAAAAGGCTTGTTTGGGTGCTCAATAAAGAAGATGGTAAAAGTGATATCCGGGGGCATATTCGCCACATCAACGGTCACAGAGTCGAAAAGGCTGACCTCTGGATTGCCCTGCACAATCGTCACTACGCCTGTCGCTTTGGGGAAAGCCGCTTTGATGCCGCTGGGGAAGAGCGGAAACTGCACAATCACGCTCGGCGGCTGCGCGGAGAGCACCTGCACAGTCGAAGCCAGCCCATGGGTCGCGATCAACTGCCGCAACGTTTGAGGCTGAAAGGGTGAACCAGTGTGCCGCGGGCTCACGGGAGTATGCAAACTCGCGTAACCGGGATAGACAAAGACAAAGGTAAAACTCAGGATCGCCAGCGTTGCCAGACTGACCACAAGCAAACGCCGACGCCGAATGGCCTGCAACATGAGAAACTCCTTTTCATCTTAACCAATAGCCGGGTTACATAAACCCGCCTGTTCTCATGTTCGCAAGCATACCTATCTCCTCATCTACCCCGCATGCGCAAGATTACCCATTTCGTTTTCCAACGCTTTTATGAAAATGGGTAATCTTGCCCACGATTTCTCCTGTGTTTTCTTTCATACTTGCAGGAAAAGGCCACAACGCTAGAGGAGATCTAAGGATGGCTGAGAATCTTTCTTTCGCAAAACAGTATGAAACCTATCCAGGAAAAATGCTGGGCAACTATCAACTGGAACGACTCTTAGAGCAACTTGAGACTGGACCGCTTTTTCTGGCACGCCAGACCACTGTACCCGCGAAACAACTCTACCGCTTGCGCTTCCTGGCTCTGCCCGCTGGCCTGACACCAGAGGAACGCTTGCTGTACCTGGGCCATTTCCAACACGAGGCAAGCCAGGTCGCGGAACTCCAGCATCCAGCGTTGCTCCCTCTGAGCGATTATGGAATCTTTGAGGGGACGCCTTACCTGGTTTCACCTGACCCCTCAAGCCTTTCGCTCCAGCAGCTTGTCACCAGAAGCGGGCCGGTTGATACCAGGCTGGTGGGACGTTACCTGGATGGCATGACCGCGGCGCTAGGCTATCTCCACCAACAAGGCGTTTTCCATCTCAATCTCAATCCGCGCAATGTTTTTCCCGGCCAGGATGGCCACCTGCTTATCGCGGAAACGGGCCTGGTGCGTATGCTGGCGCCGCAGATACCCGTGACAAACATGCCGCCAGCGCTGGAGCTAGAAAACGGTTCGCCGCTGCTGAGAGATCAACGCGGGAGGGTGCTGTATAGCCTGAGCCTTGTCAGTGCGCCCGCACCTGAATTGCTGCTCGGTCAGCCGCCCGACGCCTCCACAGATGTATACGCGCTGGGCGCATTGCTCTATTACCTGCTCACCGGACATCGCGTCCAACGCGCAACAACGCTGGCCGAAATCTCACGCCAGCACCTCAACGCGCCCATGCCTGCCCTCAGTACATGGCGTCAGGACCTTCCCCCGGCGCTTGACTTTCTGCTGAGCAGTGCCCTGGCCAAAAATGCCGCCAGGCGCCTGCGCAACCCTGGCGCACTGGCCAACGCTTACGCGGGCGTCTTCGCCCCAGAACAGAACAGGCGCAAAGCTTTTGTTATGCCTGCAACCCTTTCTGTGGAAGACACACAGCCCGCGTTTCCACCACGTTTCGCCAGTACGCCCATGCCTGCTCCATCCCGCGCAACATTCCCTCGCCGCCGCGCGCTCGCCTTGCTTGCTGCTGGCGGTGGAGTGGCTCTGGTCGCGGGCGCGTCGATCTGGCTGGTCAGATTCAATGGTGGCACAGCAGCACCTGTCGCCAGTTCCAATGGCGCTTCCTCCTCCCAGACAGGCTCCGGCTCGCACAACACCACAACCAGCACCAACGCGCCCGCGCATAGTGGCAATGTGGTCGCAAAAACGGCGGATGTCCCTGTCAACAGCGCGAAAACCTTCGCCATCGCCAATAGCAACAATCCGGGCATACTGATCCACCTCCAGGATAACCGGTTTGTCGCCTTCGATTCCACCTGCACCCACGCAGGTTGCGCGGTAGCCTATGACCAGCAGAACCACCAGTTGAAATGTCCTTGCCACAGCGCAACCTTCGATCCTGCCCGTAACGCCGCAGTAACCGGCGGACCGGCTCCATCGCCGCTCACCACCATTCCCATCACGGTCAATAGCGATGGCACGATTACCACAAAAGGATAAGGGTCACGGCGGGGTCCGCCTCGATTATGAGTTATTACAGAGCAGAGGGACATTAGCATGGCTGAACAGTATATGATTATTGGCAATGGGATCGCGGGAGTTACCGCCGCGGAAGTTTTGCGCGCGGAAGATACCAGTGCTGAGATTACAGTCATCGCCGACGATCCGTTTCCGGTCTACTATCGTCCGGCGTTAAAAGATTACCTGGCGGGGCGAGTGCGCGAGGATAAGCTCTGGGCGCGTCCAACCAGCTTCTACCAGGATCAGCGCGTGCGCTTTCTCTCTGAACGCGTCAGCGGAATACTGGCCGGTCAGCATCGCGTGCAGTTGCACAGTGGACGCCAGCTCGGCTACTCGCGTCTGTTGCTGGCGTGTGGGGCGCGGGCCAGCAGCCTGCGCTGTCCTGGCCTGGATTTGCAGGGCGTCACCACGCTGCGCACGGTCACCGATTATCAGGCGGTTCAGCAACGCTTGCGCCAGGCCCGGCGCGTGGTGGTCAGCGGCAGCGGCACGCTGGCCCTGGAAACCATCGAAACCCTGCGCCATCGCGGCTTCGAGGTCACACACCTGATCCGCCGCCGCACGCTCTGGTCGGAGATTCTGGATCTGACTGCCTCGGACCTGGTGCTCCAGCAGGAGCGGCGCGACGGGGTAGATGTACACATTGAGGACGAAATTGCTGAAATTACCGGCAAAGATGGACAGGTCCGGGGCATTGTAACCACAGCCGGAGCGCGTATCCCCTGCGAACTGGTGCTGATCGCGGTTGGCGTTGAGCCAAATATCGACTTTATCAAAAGCAGCGGCATTCCCTGCGAACGCGGGGTAATAGTCGACCAGGAGATGCGTACCGCCGCTCCAGATATCTATGCCGCTGGCGATGTGCTGGAGACGAACGATAACCTCAGCGGGCGCAAACGCGTGATCGGCCAGTGGTTTCCCGCCATCCAGCAAGCGCGTGCCGCGGCCTATAGCATGCTCGGCCTGCTCGACACCAGCCAGCCCATGCCTACCAGCGCTTTTTATAACGCCACGTTCCTCTACGGCCTCGATTTCGCCTGCGCGGGCCTGACACACATTCCGGCGGGATCTCAGGGCTATCAGGAACTCATCGCCGAGCCGCAGCCGCGCACTTATCGCAAAGTCGTGCTCAAAGATGGCGTGGCCGTGGGCATGCTGGCGCTGGGAACCCGCGCGGGCGCCCTGGCCTGCAAACGCGCCATCGATCACCGCGTCAATCTCACACCAGTGGCAAGCAAACTCTTCGCGGACGACTTCAAGCTAAATGCATGGCTCGATCAGCAGGGAGTGCCACCGCCGGTGCTGAGCGCCAGCAGAACAGGCGCGGCTGCTATCCGGCAGGTAACTGGCGCGACATTGAGCGCAAATCCGGTTGGAGAAACGTTACCAGCGGCTCCTGGTGAAGCGTTTCTGGTTCTGGCGGAAACCTTTGAACAGGCCAGGCTGAATATTCCTGAATCCGCCAAAACCCTGCTCAGCCAGACCAGGATGGTGACAATTGGACGCCAGGCAGGCGTTTCCCTGCTCATCGATCACGATTCTGTCTCGCGCCGGCACGCTGAGATCAGCTACAACGAGCGGCGCTATGTTGTGCGCGATACAGGCAGTTCCAATGGCACCTTTATCAATACAACACGCCTTCCGGCAGGCGCGGCCTATGTGCTCCAGGACGGCGAATATATCCGCTTTGGCAAAATCATCTACGTGTTTCTGCACAAAGAGCCTGTACAGGCGACACGTCTCCAGGCCACGCTCGTCCAGAAAACTCGGCAGGCTGGACACGCGACTGGCTTCTACGATCCCGCCGCGCGCGAAGTAGCAATGACGTCATCCCAGCCGCTGCTCAACACAGATGGCTCGCTGTGGCTGCCAGGTGCACACGCGGCCATTCCAGCCAGCGAAGTGGCTGTGCTTCAGTCAACCCCCGCGCTGGTAGCCATTCTCCAGGGACACCCGCGCATCTGCTATCTGAGGCCAGGCAAGGCCGTCAGCCTGGGACGCGATAAACACAACGCACTCCCGCTGCCCGATGTCTCGGCTTCGCGCAAGCACGCCGAGGCCTTTTACGGTAGCGATGGCTTCTATCTGCGCGACCTGGGCAGCAGCAATGGCGTCTACATCAACCAGGCAAAGATCGATCAGCCTTATCGCCTGACTCACGGTGACCGCGTCCAGATCGGCGGAACAAGCATCTTCTTCCTCCACCCTGGCGCGCAGGAGGAGATCCCCACTGATAGCTCGCCCGCCAGCGTTATCTGCCTGGTCTGCGGTGCACCGCACACGCGCGAGGCCCGCTTCTGCGCTCATTGTGGAACAGACATCAAACAGCCAGCTCTTAGCAATACATAAGGGAGCACATCTATGCAGCAACCAGTCAATAAACAACCCGTGGTAGTGGGAGTTCAACATCGCGCCGACCTGCGCCCGCTGAACGAGGACCAGGTGCGCTTTGAGATTGATATGTGCATTGGCTGCGACCGCTGTATGCGCGCCTGCCCGGTGCCTCTCTCATCCGCGATCACGATTGCCGACCTGAACCGCGCTACGATCTCGGATGAGATCCCGGCACATGTGGCCCGTTTTACCGAAGAGTGTGTGATGTGCGGATCATGCGTACCCGTCTGCCCGGTGGACAACCATCGCGATCTGCTGATGCTCTCGCTCAAGCAGCGGCTCGGCGTCTCATGGGATGGCGCGGTGGACATCGGACGTGTGCTTCAGTACCTGCCGCCTGGTTGGGATGCCAGGCTCTTGCTCAGTCGCCTGCGCGAGCTACCTATGTTTAGCGACGCGCAACTTGTGCCGGAAAACTATCTGCTCCACATGGTCACGTCCTCGAAACTGCTTCCGCTACTGCCCGGCGCATTGCTAGCGCAGGAGGGAGAGTATAGCCGGGCCATCTACCTGGTTCTGGAAGGTCGCCTCTCCCTCTCTACTGGAGACGCGGCTGGCCACGATCTGCCGCTGGCCGTGGTCCGCCGCGGTGAATATCTGGGCGAGAATGGTATGCTGACCGGCCAGCCACGCGAGGCCACTGCCCACGCGCAGACTGCCGCTACAGTACTGGAAGTACCGGAACAGGTCATGCAGCGCCTGATGGAGCTGGTTCCCGCGGTTAAACGCTTCTTCGAGCAAATCAACAGAGCTCGCTCAATCGAGTCCGTGCTCAAGCGTATGGCCCTGTTCCGGGATATTCCAGTCGCGGAGATCAGACTGGTGGCCGGGCAAACCGTCATCGCTTCAATCGACCGCGATACGCGCCTGTTCGCGGAACAGGATGGACCCGCACAGTTACAGGAAACGGTGCAGATCCTGTTAGAGGGTTTTGTCAAAGTTGCACGCCAGACCACGCCGGGGACCGGGCGCGAGAAAGGCAGTGAGAAGATCATCGCCTACCGCCAGAGCGGCGACTACTTCGCGGGCGGCCTGGATCTGCTCGGCGATGGCAAGCCGGTGAGCGTAACAACTATTACCAGGGTGCGCGTGGCCGAAATTCCGCGGAATGTGATGCTCAACCTTTTCACGCGCTATCCCGCCCTGCGCCAGCGCTTCTCCAGCCGCCTGCGCCAGTATCGCGACGCCGCGCTGGCGGCGCAAACGGGCATCTTCACGCCGCTGGCTGTCACGGGCACGCAGGCCGCCACCAGCGCCTCAGACGCCGAGGCCAGGTCTGGCCTGCGCTCGCTGGTCAGCGGCGGCGTGGTCGAGGGCACCGAGGTGCTGGTCATCGACCTGGACAAATGCGTCCATTGCAACGAGTGCGAAGAAGCCTGCGCCCGCCGCCATGGCCATTCGCGCATGAACCGCAAAGGCATGGTTGCAGGCAATATCAGCATCGCCACTGCCTGCCGGCAGTGTCAGGACCCCGTTTGCATGCTCTGTAGCCGCGCCGGCATCGCCCGCTTGCCCAGCGGCGAGGTCTATATCACCGAGAGTTGCATCGGCTGCGGCATCTGCGCTGAACGCTGTCCCTATGACAACATCTCTATTATGACCCTGGCGGACGAGGCCAGCGCGCGCGACACGTCCCAGACAAGCTGGCAACGCTTCAGCTCTTTCTTCACACAGGGCGCGGGCAAAGAACGCGGGCGCAAAGTTTTACCTATGCTCGCCACACCCGCAGCTCCCGGTCCACTCGACGCCCAGCAATCGCGCGACGCCTATGGAGAGTTGCGCAAAAAAGTGGCCATTAAGTGCGACCTGTGCGCGGGCTATGAAAATCAGGCCTGCGTTCAGGCCTGCCCGACCGGCGCGGCTATCCGCGTCCAGCCAGCCGCGTTCTTTGGAGATACTGAAACCATTTTGCGTCAACGTGTTCAGTAGCAAGCCAGCGCGCTCCCGGCTCTGGTCCCGCGTCGAGAGTCTGGTTCAACTCATGGAGAAGGAAAAAGAAATGGCCCTCACGACAAAATCGGCAATTTCCCGGCAGACGCCAGTCACCTCGCGGCGCATCTGGCGGGCTCCCATTTCGCCAGCACGCCTGATCTGGTTGGCAATTGCTCTGGCAATCTCTAGCGGAGTCGTTTTGCTCTATGTCTTTGCGCTCACGACTCAACCATTTCCAGGGCCGTTCAACGATCCGCTGCGCAGCTTTGGCATAGTTGCCTTCGCGCTGGTTCTTACAGCCGCGAGCTACTCGCTGCGCAGGCGTTTCGCGCGCAACCTGCCGGGCAAGACGCAGGCCTGGCTCTGGATGCACACCTGGCTGGGCATCGCGGCCATCCTGGTCGCTCTCCTGCACGAAAACTTCACCCATATTCTGCGCAACTACTGCCAGAATGCCAGTTGCCTGACCAACGCCTATGGCGGGACCAGCGCACTCATCGCCCTCTTTGTCCTGGTCTTCAGTGGCCTTGCTGGTCGTCTGCTCGACACATGGCAGGCACGCTTGATCGCCAGGGATGCCAGCGATAACGGCGCGGGTATCGTCCAGGCGCTTGAAGAACATCTGCTGGAACAGGAATACCGTGTCGAGCGCCTGTGCGCGGGCAAATCCGAGCCCTTCAAGCACTACTGCCTGCTCGCCATGGAAAATCCCCGGACAACCACGCCCGCGCCGGGCCTGGACTCTCGTGAACAGAGCGACTTCCAGAGCGCACGCGCTGCCCTGGCGACCTATGCTCGCCTGACAGCCTCGCTGCAAACGCAGCAGCGCGCCCAGCTCATCATGCGTACATGGCGCGCCGTACATATCATCATTGCATCACTTGCCTTATTGATTATTGTTTTTCACGCACTTGCGGAACTTATCACGAATGTACTGCATATTGGATAAAGAGAAGGAGAAAAGACTATGCAATGCCCCAAATGCCAGGCACGTATAGATGACGATACCATTTTCTGCGGCAATTGCGGCCAGCAGATCGCCCCGCTCCAGGCCAGGGGGGCCACTATGAATTACGCCAGCGACGAACAGAGCACCAGCCAGGGAGCACACGCGCGGATATCGCCGCCGCGCTTCACGCCGGGGACCCCTACGCAGCCCGCGCACAGATCCAGCGAAACTCCAGCGCCTGCCACATTGCCCGGCATCGCTTCTTCGCGCCAGCGCGGGCGACCGGCCCTGCTGATTCTCGCAGTCGGCCTGCTTGTACTACTCGCCGGGGGCACCTTTCTCACTATCGGGCTGCTCAAAAATCGCCAGGCGGTAAGCACCGGCGGGTTGGCGAGCAATGCCAGCGGCCAGGTAAGCTTTTTTGATGGTCCTAACGGTTCTGATGGCACCGACGCCCTGCGCATCACTATCAGCGGCCTGAACGCGCTCAGCGCCGGTTCCCGTTACGACGCGTGGCTGGTTGACGAAGCAAACGAGCACACCACTGCTCTGGGAGCGCTGAGCGCGCAAGGGGCTAACTTTACGTTGAGTTTTACGGGCAACGGCAAAAATGGCCAGCCTGGCACAAATCTTCTGGGCAGCGGGAATGTGGTAGAAGTAACACAGGAACAGGGCAGCGTCCAGTTGCCAACCGGAAAAGTGCTGCTCTCAGCTCACTTTCCTCCCGCGGCCTTTGTGCATGTCAGGCATCTTCTGTTTAGTTTTCCAACAACGCCAGGAAAGATAGGTCTGCTGGTGGGACTCCTCGAACAGACCCGGCTACTTAACGCGCAGGCACTGGCGCTACAAAGCGTCGCGGGCAGCCAGAACACAACAGCCGTCCGCTGTATCGCGCAGAGCATCATCGATATCAGCGAGGGTCCACAGGGCGCGCATTATCAGCCTCTGCCCGCCACCTGTGGGGTTTCGCTCCCCACGGGCGACGGCTTCGGCATCCTGGGCAAGAACGGCTATGCGAACACTGCCGCGACGCACGCCTCGCTAGCCGCGACCCAGACGGATTCAAACTCAACCATTCGCCTGCACGCAAGCGAAGTAGAGGTGGGCACCACTAATATCACCGCCTGGGTCACAACTATAGATCAGGACGCGCTCACCCTGCTCAACAACCCGAGCAGCCAGGCCAGCGTCTCGGCAATCAGCGCGCTTGCCGACCACGCTTTTCACGGCGTCGATAGCAATGGCAACGGACAAATCGAGTCCATTGCTGGAGAAGAAGGCGCCGCCACCGCCTATCTGCGCGGGCAACTCATGGCGACACTAACCCTGATCCCTCTGGCGAATTGATCACACCCGGTCGTGCGGACCGCGCCAGAGCGCGCTCGTTTCGTCATAGCGCCAGCCTGGCAGATCGAGCGTGAGCGGCAGCCGCGGCCAGCCGCGCTCGACACGCGCCTGCACAGTGTCCCAGGCAGGTACGCCGCTGGTCGCGTCCGCGGCCTCGACGCTAAACGCGCCGACCGCGACAGCTCCGGTCATCACCTCTTCGGGCGCGAGTTGCCGCAAAAGCCCGGCCAGGTAGCCGGCGATTGTACAATCACCGGCGCCGGTGGTTCCCGCTACCTCAACCTGGAAACAGGGCACCAGCAGCTCGCGCTCTTGCCAGGCCCGCAAGTCGGACGGCATACATCTGCCCAGAGAGGCCAGGCGGCGCAGTTCGCCAGTTGTGCGCATATACAGTCCATCGCTGCCTAGTTTCAACGCGACAATCCCCGCCCCCTTTGCCAGCAAACGTTCGGAAATTTCCGCTAACAGCTCGCCACTCAGCGGCGGATACGCGCCATCGCGCGTATAGCCAAGCATAGTGAGAATCTCATCGCTGGTTGGGAAAAAAAGGTCGACGTGAGGCAGCACCCGGCTCAACCAATCGTTCCAGTTCACCAGGCTGGCCTCGGTCCTGGGATCGGGCAGCGCCATATCCAGCGCGGTGGTCAGGCCATAAGCTTTTAATTCGCGCAAAAGAGCAGCGAACGTCTGCCCTCCATCAGCATACATCTGGCGTAACAGCGGGGGATAGCCAACGTGAAACAGGCGTGCGTCGCGAAACTCTTCGGGGTGGAGATCAGTAGGACGAAAAACATCGTTCGCACCGGTATGGTGGAAGAAAACGCGATCAACATCCGGCAGGCTCACCACGATTGAGTAAGATGTGCCAGCCTCCCGCGTCACCAGCATCTCTCTGGCCAGCGATGGATCGGCCTCACGCAATATCTGGAGAATCAGTCCTCCCAGATAATCATCTCCAACCTTTCCAACAAGCCTCGTCGAGATGCCCAGACGATGTAAAGCCAGCCCCGCATTGGCGACAGCCCCACCAATGGCTAGCGTCGCCGGGCCTACATCCGTCAGCTTACCCGGCACCAGCATATCGCTCTTCGACGTATGCTGTGTGAAATCGGGCAAGATATCCAGACAGATATGGCCAGCAACAACAACTTCGATAGACTTCTTTATCATTTGGTGACCTCCATCTCATCCACAGTTTGCCACACCCCAACCACAGAGGCAGCTTACCCCTGCCATTCACTGCAAACACAGCCGCAATAGCCGCGCTTTTCTTCGTCAAATGGGGCAAGCAACCATCAAGTAACTCGCTAAAACACCATCTTTAATGATGGGGAGATGCCATGAAAACCAGCGGCACCACTACGCCAAAAACAGCGAATGTCATTCCGCAAATAAAGAGGCCTATCGCGGTGCGTAACAGGGCATCTTTAAAGCGAATCGTCCTGGAAATATGCCAGTTGTCCTTCGCGTACTCTTCCTCAACCATCGCCTTATCCAGACATTGAATGCTGGAGTTATAACCTTCGGCGGTCCCTTTCAGCAAAATTGCTCTCCAGAAAATCAGGCCGCCAGAATCGTGGTGATGCAAGCGTGGAAAGAGAATCAAAGTACTGGTAATCGCGGACAGCGCGAAGAAAAAGACCGCGCCAATATAGAAAAAGTTGAGAGTCAGTAAAGTCGAGGCTCGCGTCGAGAGCAACAGCGAGACCAGCACCATATTCGCGGCCAGCAATGTGGTCGTTTTAGAATAGGTTATGACGAGCAACTGGTTCAGATACAAGTGCACACCCGCGCCAAAACCCGCCATCGCGGGATCTTTGCCAGAAGTCGCCTGCGCGGCGGCATTTGCTGTGCTTACCGACTGAATAAGTTCGCTGGCATTCGCCACATCCGTCGAAAAAGAAGAGCTCATTGGTGGTCGATTCATATTGTTCCTCCTTGCCGGGACACATTAGAGGAAAAGACCATACCCGGCGAGCAATTTACAAGCAAACCAGGTAGTTTGTCTGTAAATTACACATAATTCGATTGTTAAAAAGTGAAGTCTATTATAGTTCCAAAACAGGTGAATGTCCATGGGCCTGGTATGTCTTGCTGGATTTAGACAAATATAGCTAATCATTTCATATTTCGCACTTCATTGACAGAGCGCTGCAAATTTGTTAGCGTAGAGTCCCTCACGAGAGGTTAAAATGAGCCAGATGACCAGAAAGCCGATGTTGAAGTACCAATCTGAGCCAGAACCATACTTTTGCTGATGCCCTGAATCCCGATTCTCCCGTATACTCTGGCAAGCAATCGATCATTTTCAAGCAGAGCAGATCTTAGAGGATGAGATACGCTCTGCTTGAGCATTCTTTTATAAAGGAAAAATCCATACCCATGAATGTATCACATGTGACAGGTGAAACGCCAGAAACAAAGCAGCAGGCAGAAGAGAAAAGCGAGAATGAACGTCTGGTCATCTTTAGTGATGGCATCATCGCCATCGCCCTGACAGTCGCAGCCATCTCTATCAAGATCCCCAAGGATGTGCATGAGATCCAGACAGGCAATTTTCTGGCTCATCTTTTCTCTTATGTCCTGAGTTTTGTCTTTGTCTACAGCTTGTGGAAAGAACACCACACTATTTTTCACCATATTAAGCGCAACGATGGATGGCTGATTGCCCTTAATTCTATCTACCTGGCTCTGGTGATCCTGATCCCGATTGGCCTGGTAATTATGAATGTGGAAAGGCAGGTTGAAGACTCCAGCGGCTTTAGTTTTCTGCTCTTCCTGGGCGCGCTCCTGGGTGCGAGCGTGATGCTTCCCTTGATATGGCGACACGCACGTTTAAGAAAGCCCGAGGATCTTTTTGGTGAACAAAAACCTGCTCGATCATTCGTAGTCTATACAACCTGGCGCCTCTCAGCACTGCCCACGAGCCTGGTCTTCTACGCCCCAACCTACTTTTTCATCGCCAAGGGCCACTGGTATATTGGCGTGGGCCTGGTTATCATTTTCACGCTTTTGCGCTGGCTCTTTTTCCGTCTCTACCGCCACCGCCTGCAGGAAAACCTCGATGTGAGCACTGGCAGCGAGAATACCACGCGTATTCAGCTTTTCAGCGACGCGATTATCGGCATCGCCATTACCATTACAGCAGCCCAGATTGATCCAGGCAGCGGCACTGGCGAGGCCGCCAGAATTGTTAGCGAAAGCTGGAGCCTGCTCGGCACCTATGTTTTCAGCTTTATTATCATGGGCGTCTACTGGCTCCTGCACTATCATCTCTTCCGCTTTATCGAGCGCTATGATTCCACACTGATTGTTCTCAATTTCACCTTTCTGCTCCTGATCATCCTGATGTTCATCCCCGCGCGTATGTATACCAGCAATATGAATCAGTGGGAATTTTCGGTGGTCTTTAGCGTCTGGCAATTGCTGATCTCAGGGGTGCTCTGCGCGATCTGGCAACACGCCGCCTATAAGTCGCGCGACGCTCACGCGCCTCGCCTGCTCAAACGCGAGATCGCGACCCATAAGCGTCGGCGCTTCGCCCGCACTCTCCAGGCCAATCCGCTGATCTTCCTGTTGCTGCTCGTTGCCGGGTGCCTGACTCCTATCCCTACAATCGTCTATATTCTGAGCTACCTGACTCTGCTCGGCACAGCCTGGCTGGTCTCCCACCGCGTGGCGCACCACCTTCACAAGAAGGAACTCAAACGCCAGCATGAAGAGTCCAAAGCCACAGCCCTTCTTGCTTGAGTGCTTGAACAAAGGAAAAGGCAGAGAATGCTTGCGCTCGCGCCGGGCTGGCCAAAACACCAGGTGAGCGTTACAGGCTGCGCGATCCATGAGTTCATGGATCGCTGCTGGCTCCAATAAAACATCATTCATATCATTCAAAAACAGGATCACCGCCTCACAGTTCATCTCGCCCGCGACCGCTTCGATACTGCGCGCGACATCGCTGGTATAAATACGCGCCTGCTCAACTGGCACTCTCTGCCGCTCGGCTTTACAGCGAGTCAATTCCAGAAAGTCCTGCGCCTGCTGAATATGTTCCAGACGCGCAGCTTTGCCCGGTTTTACGCGAATCAAGGCCAGTGGCACCAGCGTTGCCTGGCGCTGCTGCGCGAACTGGATAGCATAGCTTAGTGCCAGAGATTGGATGCCCTCTGTAAAAGGAAGCAGCAAACGGGTTGTTGTCATGACCAAACCTCCAACCAGGACAGGAACTCTCTTTTTCCAGGCCAGGGAGCAATACATTCCGCTGGCACCCGGAAAACTCAAAATGAAGAAACGCTGGCATCTCCTCAAAGAGGTAGAGGTTTGCACATCTCCTCGTGCCTCACACATAGAGCATAAAGCGAGATGCGTCAATATTAACTATGAAGAGGCGAGGGAGGTCTCAATATCCACTCAAAATTCCCTGGTTGAGGTAAACTCGTGCTCAATCGTCACTGTTAAAACGATAACCTACGCCAGAGATGGTCAGGATAAAGCGAGGATGGGCCGGGTCTGGTTCGATTTTCCGACGTAACTGGCCGATGTAGACGTGCAGGTAATGAGCATCCGCGCCATACCCGGTCCCCCAGACCTGAGAAAGCAACATCTGGCGAGTCATAATTTTGCCGCTGTTTTTAATCAGCGCCTTGAGCAGATCATACTCGGTCGGGGTCAGTTTGACCTCAGCATCATTGACGGTCACGATGCGCTGAGCAAAATCCACCTTCAAGGGTCCAGCAACAAAAATGGGTTCTGTGCCAGCCTGTACCTGAGCACTGTGGCGCAGGGCTACACGGATACGCGCCAGAATTTCGTTCATACTAAAGGGTTTGGAGACATAGTCATCAGCCCCCAGATCGAGCGCCAGCACTTTGTCCCGTTCAGTGTCCTTGACTGAGAGTACAATGATTGGCAAATTCGATTCCGCGCGCACGGCTTTGCACACATCCAGCCCGCTGACGCCCGGCAGACCCAGATCCAGCACCATCAGATCTGGCCGGTGCATCGCTATCTCGTCCAGCGCCTGTTCGCCACTGCTCGCGGTAAAAACCTCATAGCCATGCGCGGAGAGATTACGCTGGAGCGCGCGCAAAATCTCTTTTTCGTCGTCAACAATCAGAATACGTGCGCCACTTTTACTCATGCAAGCGATTCCTCTGTTTTTGGTAGTATATCTTCGGCCCGATGCAGGGGCAATGTAAAGCGGAAAATCGCGCCCCCGCCCCGGCGATTCGCGGCCCAGATGCGCCCACCATGCGCCTCAACCAATCCACGGCAGACAGAGAGACCAACTCCGGTGCCTCCTGTCGCACCTGTCTGGCGCGCGCGGTCCATAACACGATAAAACTTGTCAAAAATGCGCTCAAGTTCGCTCGCTGGTATACCAGGTCCGCGATCAGCCACCGAAACGATGAGTTCTGTCGCGGTAACTGCTGTACTTATTTCCAGCGGTGAACCCGCTGGCGTATAGCGCAGCGCGTTCTCAATCAGATTGGTCACGACCTGGTCGATCATCAGATAATCCAGTTCAACCGGTGGCAGATCTTCTGGCATGTCCATCGTTACCTGACGCCCATGCAAAAGTAGCTGCATCCTGCTCAACACATCATGCAACAACTCACCAATCGGATACCACTCTTTCTCCGGCTTGAGAGCCCCACCCTCGATGCGCGACATATCCAGCAGATTCTCCACCAGGCGATTCAAACGATCAGCCTCGTGCTCAATAGCCTGCGTAAAGCTGTGCCGCTCTTCGTCACTCCATTGTACATCATCCTGCAAAAGACTGCTGGCCGCGGCCTTAATCGAGGTCAAAGGCGTGCGTAAATCATGCGAAACCGATGAGATGAGCGCGGCCCGCAGGGAGTCCGTACGCTGGAGCACCTCAACCTGCAGACCCTCGCGGCGCAGACGCGCGTGCTCAATCATTGAGGCCGCCTGGTCGACAAAAGCCCAGAAGAAGGTTGAGCGTGGATCAGAACGATCAGCCTCGCTGCCCAGGCGCTTCTCAGTAGAGAAACGTCGTGGATCTTCTTCGATCAAAAGGCAGAGCACTCCGCCGATTTTCTGGCCGGTTTTGAGAGGGATCAGGCTGAGATAGCTACGTGAACTCTGAGGCATAGCTGTACTGCGAATGACTACCTGTGGCGAATATCCCACGTTCTTGCGCGAAAGATGCGCCAGGTCATAAAAATCGACCGTCTGCCCCTCACGCATCACCCAGGCCACTGTCGTCAGTTCGTCAGATGTCAACTGGCGGTTTTCAACTGGCCTCTGCGCGCAGGCGCGCAACACTGGCCTGCCCTTCTCATCCGGCAATAACACCAGGCAATCGTGTACCCCACGTGCCCCAAATATCTCTACCACTTTATGTGCTACAACCCCCAGTTGATGATCCAGATCTTCCTCGTTATTGGTGTCACGCAACAATTCATACAACACCCGCGTCTCCTGCTCCCGCTGGCGCGCCTGCTCCGCACGCAAACGCAGAGCCGCGGCCAGTTGTCCTGTGATAATCGCCGCGAAGAGAAAGATAAACAGCGCCAGCCATTCAATAGTCTTACTGATAGTAAACAGGTACAGCGGCGGCACCAGAAAAAAGTCAAACTCAAAAAAAGCCAGAATTGAGGCACTCACCGCGGCAAACAACCCTCTTGTGCTTCCCAGGATGAGAACCGCAAGCAAATAGACCAGAGAAATATTTGGAATATCTGGATAGAGATGAAAACTGTAGAGGATAAGCGTAATAGCCATCGTGCTTACTGCAGCTAGCAACGCATCCCAACAGGAACGCTTCCAGGAACGCTTCTGTTTGCCATTCGCTGATTGTTGTGTTATGGCTGAAAGGAAATGTTTCAATTGGTTCATAGCACCATTATGATAACATGACGGTTGCCACTATTGCCAAAAGCATTGATGAGCTTACTATCTGGTAATTTCTTTTATGCCACAAACCGTCATCCTCGCCGGCAATAGATGAATAACTATTCAGGGCTTCTCAGCGCCTGCGGCGCTGAGAAGTCACAGAGCCAGGGGATCTGAATAGTTACTCTTATTCGCCGATTTATTGCTCTTCTTTCTCGTTTTCCACTTGCTGGCTCCGGTAATCGGCTTTGTTGCGCGAACGACGCTGCTGTTGATAATATTGTTCTTTGGCTACCGAAGGTGGCAGGGGCGCGCTGGCCATCTGGCTCCGAAATCCTTGGAGAGAACTTATCTCCTCTGCAAATGCTGGAGCCGCGGCTGGTGGGGCCGCTGGCGCCTGGTTCTCTATATAAGAAGCTGCCTGCTGGAGAACGGCTTGCGCACCTGCAAGGTCACCCCGATTATTGAGAGCAATGGCTTCGCGGCGCGCGCGATCGGCTTCCTGGATACTTTCAACCCGCACCACTTCCGCGTCGCGCACTTCCTCCCGGTAATCTTGCTCACCGGCATACACAAAATGAAGCTCCTGCCAATTGCTGCTCTGTTCGCTCTTCCCTTCCAACCAGAGCAGGCGCGCGCGCACAGTACGCTTTTCCGAACTCCACTGCGCCGGGAATTGTACGCGAATCACCACGTGCTGCTGATCATCGCCATACTGTAAATCACCAAGAGCAATCGAGCCGCGCGCCGCCTCCATCCAGTGTGCACTGACCAGGTCCATTTTCAGCCCGCTCTCCAACTCCACCTCCAGGCGTACATGGCGGACAGCCGTATTCAACAGTTCCCCCAATTCACCGACAAAGGTGTTCACAATCTCGTCAGGATTACGCAAGTGGTGAAACTGTCCTCCTCCCGCGACCGCCATGGGACCAAGAAGCAGTTCGTTATAGTCATTGCCGATGCCAAAGGTGCTGGTCGAGATGTGGGTGTGTTCGCGCACCCCCGCGGCCTCGGCGGCGATGCGTTCAGGGTCAATCTCACCAACATTGGCAATACCATCAGTCAGGAGAAAACAGCGCGCCAGCTCATCCTCAGTCGATTCGTCCTCGCCCTTTACAATCGTGTTACAGCCGGTCAGCCAGCCTTCGTGCAGCGCGGTAGAGGCTCGCGCTTCAATCTTATCCAAAGCAACCCGAACCTGACTTTTGAATTTTGGCGTGACCAGAGCAAGTGGCTGCACCACGTCAATCTCGTTATCAAATGCCACTACAGCCGCGCTATCGCGCGTGCTCAAATGATCGAGCACGGCCAGAGTTGCGCGTTTGGCAATGGTCAGTTTCCCTCCCTGCATCGAACCGCTGCGATCCAACACAAGCGCCAATCGCAGGGGTGCGCGTGCCGCTTCCTCCCGTTCAGGAGCCGACCCCACCTGGATATGAAAATCGATTGCGCAGGTGCAGCCATCCTTGCGAAGCAGTTTTCTCTCGGGCCGCGAATGTAACGTCAGAGAAACGTTTTCCCTATGATTATCATGGCTCATAGCCAAAGCCCTCCTTGCCCAATATGCTAGTCGATAACGCTTTTAAAAGGTCCGATATATTCAGGTCGATTTCACTCCGCCAGCGCCCAGTTCCACACAAATCGGCTGGTTCTGGCTGCCTTCGCAAAGCACACGGCCTGCTCAGGCATGGGATGGAGTCTGATCTTGTGCGCCTTGATCGTCCGTGAGGTTCTTTCCCAGGGCAGCCACTCGAATCAGGTTTTTGCGAGAACGCGGGTCGCGAAATCGCGCGGAGAAAACGGTCACAATGGCGATCAAATCCCGCTCAGTTCTTCTTCCGAAGAGAAGGTTTCGCCATTCATCACCGTGATCCTGGTTCCATACCGCTCGCAGAACTCTTTTCTCCCCTGGTGTGTCCCAGAACCAGGGTTTATGCGTTCTCCGAACTCGCCGCCTGCGGCGGCTCGTTCAAAAAAAGCGGTTGTTACGAGGACACCTCGTGCTCCAGCATTGGACTCGCCGTCCCCTGCACCCCTGCTTTTGATGAGAACGCACAAACCCTAATCCCAGAACAACAGCCTATTTACGAAAAGAAACGCCCGCTGCTTTGCAGATACGTTCGAGCAAAGCTCGCTGCTGTTCTTCAGCCCCCTCCCGAATATGCAATTCGATACCTGGCGCCAGTTCAAGGCGCCTCCAGCTTGCCGTAGCTGGTGCTGGCGCCGAAACGTTCCCATATCCTTGCGTATTTTCACGCACTCGCTGGCCAGGTAGCGGTGAAGGAGGAGTGCCAGGTGACGCAACTGGCGCAGATGGCGCGCTTTGGGATGCCAGCGAGAGCCGGGTCGCCTGCGCATTTTTCAGCAATGTGGCAATGTAGGCCTGCGGCTGCTGTGCTTGCCCCTCTGATTCCAATTCTCTGGCTCGCTGCTCCTCTTCAGCAAGTAATGTATGAATCTCGGATAATGAGAGATGATCGAGCAATTGATGGATTTCCGCCAGCGGCCTGTGTTGCAATGAAAGCAGGCGGATTAAGCGCAAACGCTGGAGATGTTCGTCTCCATAAGTCGTCGCTTTTCCTCGTCCCTGCGGCCCTGGTAACAACCCTTCTGTGATATAATAGCGCACAGTCCGTATAGAGAGACCCACCTGTTCAGCCAGTTCTTCAATGGTGAAATGAGAAGTGTTTTCTTGCATGAATACATTATACTCAGTAGCAGTGGATCTGTCAATACATAAAGAGGTGCTTTTTTCGGATCGCAAAGATTTGCATTGCAATCTTCAGAGATGAGGGACACGTGCAGCCAGTCGATACATGTGGTTTTACTATCAAAGCATTGAGAGCGTTGCACATGATTGCAAAAATATATGGAAACACTCTCTCCGTAAACAAAATCTTTAGTGATGCTCTTGCCAGGGTCCAACGCTGCTAACAGGCTCGATCTGAATACGAGTGATATAGCCCAGCGGGAACATTTTTGCTGGCATAAAATGGTTGGCGCAGCTTGACGCATATAGCGACCAGGCATTATACTCAGCCCATGAAACGATTGCGTTTGATGGTAATGCTTTTGCCTGTGCTGGCGCTGCTCTGTATGCTGGCGCTGGCGGCCTGTGCTCCAGGCAACCTGGGCAGCGAAGAGATTGCGTTTGTGCGCGGGGGACAGCTCTGGACGATTGATTCACGTGGTTCCAATGCGTTTATGGCAGTTGCACAGAGCACACCTGTGCTGGGCTATGGTCTCTCTCCTGACCACCAGATTTTCGTCTTCCGCGCCCTGGATAGCTCCTTTGCGCAAACTGCCGCGGGCAAAAACCTGATAGCCAATCCAATCACTGGCCAGGTTGGAGACGTTCCGAGTACGCTGAATACCGTCGGTATCGACGGTGGTACTCCTATCACTATCATCGCGTCTGGCTCCAGCCTCAGCGAAAGTAATGCCTGGTGGAGTCCGAATGGCACTCGCCTGCTCTATCGCGAGGGATCTAACCCCGCGGCCTGGTGGATCTCTCAAAACGATCAACCACTGGGCATTGCCCGCAAATCGCTGCCAAATAGCTTCTCCATTCCTTCTATCGACTCACAAAGCTTGTTGGCTATAGGAAATTCAGCGCAGGGAATCTTTACGACGACGCTGGCGGGCACAGATCTGACCGCTGTACAACGCGGGCTTCTCCCCGGACACCCTCTGCCGGCCAGCCTGGAACGCGTTCTCTGGCAGCCTGCACACGAACATCCCGCTCTACTCTACGCGCTGATGCCAGCTACTTCGACAAATGGCCAGGGACAGTTCGCGCTGATGCTGCGCACGGCTACGGGCGAGACGCGCGAACTGGCACGCTGCGACTGCCGCCAGTTCGCGTGGTCACCAGACGGTAAGATGATACTTTACAGCACGAACCAGGGTTACACGGTACTGCGTCTCCAGGATGGATCACATTTTCAATTGAATACTGAACATGGCGCTGTCCCCTACTGGTCGCCGGATAGCCGGGCGCTACTGCTCGATGGACTCCACACGTTGACCCTCGTTCACATCACAACCTGGCAGGTCCGAACGCTGCTGAGCGACGGCAGCGCACCAGCCATGACCGATGGACCACTTCCAGGCAGCCTCGCGGCTGTGCAGCCTATCGCGAATAGTCCCTGGAACGCCGACAGCCAGCGTTTTGTGCTGGTAACGCGTGGCCGCACCCAATGGCAGGGACAAACCCTGAGCACTGGCAATGGCCTGTACCTGGTCACATTGAACAGCCAGGGGACACCACAAAGCTCTCCCACGCTGCTAGATAACAACACGCAGGATACACAGCCGGGCTGGTGCTATGCCAATCCAAATACGTCGTTCCTCTTCTGAGAAAAACACGAGGCTCTGCCTTTCTCCTGGCAGGACACACGGAATGTATCGCACTCATTGAACACCATCGTTTATAATACCGACAGGGTCTTTGATAATAAAGCCCATCAATGAAACAGGAGGAGGATCGAGCAGTATGAATCAAAAACCAGGTAAACCACAGCCAGCCCCTAAAGACCACACACGGGATGACGACTCCGACGAATACAGTGAGATGGAAGAGTTGGAAATGCTGGAGAGCTTGCGCGAGGACATGGAAGAACTGGGTGTGACCACATTACAAGAAATTATCGCGCGCATTGAAGAACTCAACAGGCGCCTCGACGCCAGATAAACGTATTTCTAAATTTCTAAACCGCCCCACCTCAGGGAATTATTGCATAATGTTTGAGCTATCAGGAAGGAAAAATTAGAAATTTTTCCTTCCTGATAGCTCAAACATTATGCAATAGAGGAGCTATCCCTGCTCAGCAAAATCAGGAATGACTTATACGACTATGCGCCGCCGAGATAGGCCTGGCGTACCAGGTCGTTTGTCAGCAAATTGGGCGCGGTGTCGCTGAGCACAATTTTGCCAGTCTGGAGCACATAGCCTCGGTCGGCCAGACTGAGGGCCATCGAGGCATTCTGCTCAACTAAAAATACCGTCACACCTTCGTCACGAACACGCTTGATGGTGTCAAAAACGGTCTGGACGAGAATCGGCGAAAGTCCCATTGAAGGCTCATCCATGCAAATCAAACGTGGATGAGACATCAAGGCACGCGCCATTGCCAGCATCTGCTGTTCACCACCCGACATCGTGCCAGCGGTCTGCTTGAGACGTTCTTTCAGGCGGGGGAAAATCTGGCAGACATGCTCAATGTCCTGCTTAATCTCCGTCCGACTGCTGCGCGTATAAGCACCCATCTCCAGATTTTCCAGCACAGTCATACGCGAGAAGATGCGGCGTCCCTCGGGAACCAGCGCCATGCCTGATTTGACGATATTGCCCGCGATTTCGCGCTCGATTGGCTGCTCTTCAAACAGAATCGATCCCTGGCGGGGGCGGACGAGACCAAAAATCGTCTTCATGGTTGTCGTCTTGCCTGCTGCGTTGGCTCCAAGCAAGCAGACAATCTCGCCGCGGTTCACTTCAAGTGAAACGCTGTGCAGCACCTGGCTAGGGCCGTAA
Source organism: Ktedonobacteraceae bacterium (assembly GCA_036384215.1). Taxonomy (GTDB): domain Bacteria; phylum Chloroflexota; class Ktedonobacteria; order Ktedonobacterales; family Ktedonobacteraceae; genus Paraktedonobacter. The sequence continues at coordinate 40,885 of DASVMX010000677.1, forward strand.
TAGGTATCAACGTCTATCAATTTTAACATCAGTAACCTCTTATGATGAGAATGCCCGTATTCTTCCCTCAAAAACGCAGGAATGTGATCTACCCCTCCTGGTCAGGAAAGAAGAATCACTTGCCAGTACTCGCTTCCTGGTCAGTGCTGGTAGGTCTGCCAAGATAAGCTGCGATCACGCGCTCGTCGTGCCGAACCACTTCGGGTAGTCCTTCGGCAATCTTACGACCATAGTCAAGCACAGCAATACGATCGGACATGCCCATGGTGACCGCCAGTTTATGCTCGATCAGAAGAATGGTGACGCCCAGTTCATCGCGCAAGCGCCGGATATATTTGACCGCATCAAGCGTCTCATTCTCATTCATGCCAGCGGTTGGCTCGTCGAGCAGCAACAGCTTGGGGCTCGACGCCAGCGCGCGCGCGATCTCTACCCGGCGCTTCTCGGCATACGAAAGATTAAGCACATACTCATCCTGGCGCTCCACCAGTTCGTCACCAAAAAAGCTGAGTAGCTCAATAGCGTGATCGCGTGCGCGCTCTTCCTCGTGTTGAACCCGCGGCGGACGGAAAAGCGCGCCCAGGACACTTGATTTGAGGCGAGTATGGTAGCCGACCAGCACGTTTTCCAACACGGTCATATTATTAAACAGGCGAATGTTCTGAAAAGTGCGCGTAATGCCAAGCCGCACAATGCGATCCGGGCTGAGGCCAGACAGATTGTGGCTATCCAGCACAATTTCCCCTCCCGAAACGCGATAGATTCCCGTGATCAGATTAAAAACGGTGGTCTTGCCCGCGCCATTGGGGCCAATGATGCTGATAATCTCGCCAGGCATAATACTCAAGCTGACATCCTGCACAGCAGCCAGGCCACCGAATGTCTTGGTCACATTACGCAGCTCCAGCAGAGGCAAGCCAGACGGTACCCCGTCCGGCGCCAGGGTTTCTACCTCGGGTGTACTCATAGCTAATCTCCTCTTGTCGTCTCTAAGATTGTTTGTACCATCTTCTCGCCAGTATACATCCAGGAGTTGCTCATTCCACACGCACCTCGGCTTCAAAAGCGGGATCAGACGGCGTCACATCCAGAGTAGTGAGAACATCTGGCTCTTCTTCTATCGCATTCTGATGCAGTTCACGTTTTCTGCGTGCGCTAGGAATCAATCCCTCCGGGCGGAAAATCATGATGGTAATCAGGATTGTTCCAAAGACCAGATTACGAATGTTGCCAAACGTAAAGCCTGGAATATACTGGGTAATCGCGTGAGACAACACGTAAGGAATGGTACCCACATTGGTCGCCATGGTGTCCAACTGCCCCAGGATCAAAACGTTGATCGAATACACAGCCAGCGCACCAACCATTACACCGGGGATACTGCCAATGCCGCCGATGACCACCATAGCCAGATACACCACCGAGTCTCCATAGCTGAAAGCGTCAGGTGAGACGCTCCCCAGTTTTGACGAATGATACATGCCGGCAATGCCCGCGAAAAAAGCGCCTGCGCCAAAGGCCAGCAATTTGGTATTGCGCAAATTGATACCCGAGGAGGCCGCGGCTATCTCATCCTCACGCAGAGCCACCCAGGCACGGCCAAGACGGGAATCGCGCAAACGCACATTCGCAAAAATGACCAGGGCAATTAACGCCAGGACCAGGTAGTAGTAAGGAATAGGGGTAATCACTGACCAATCAACCCCCAGAAACCCCGGCGAATGAATACCTACCAGACCATTTGTGCCATTGGTAAACTGGTCCAGGTTGCGCACAACAATGGGGACAATTTCGCCAAAACCAAGGGTCACAATTGCCAGGTAATCGCCTCGCAAACGCAGGGTGGGCGCGCCAAGCACAATTCCCCAGAAGGCCGCCACCAGGGCTGAAATAATAATCATCGGCCAGAACAACCAGCTCAACAGCGTGGGATTGAAAACAGCGTTGACGATCAGCCCTAATTGAGTCGAACCAACAATACCCCAGGTATACGCTCCAATGGCAAAAAAGGCAACGTACCCCAGGTCCAGCAGACCTGCGAAGCCGACCACAATATTGAGACCGAGAGCCAGGATCACATAGTACCCGGCGTCACCATAGCCCGCGATGCGACCACCAGTCCCATAGCTGAAAAGAAAAGGATCGATAGCAGGATAAACCAGTAGAAAGGCCACCAGCATGACCATGTAGAAGTTCCTGGCGCCCGAGCTGCGCAGCGGGGTATCATTAGGAACAACTTGCTTGGACTCCAGCCTGGATTTATGCCTGGTTCTGGCATCCTTCTGCGCGTTTCGGCGCGTAAATGCCTCGACTGTATATCTTTGCGCGATCCGGCCTCCCAATACGCCCAGAAAATATCCGGCTATGGGTAGTACAATGGTACGAACCAGCGAGAGAATCAGCAATTCCGTAGGGAGCGAACCAGCCAGGTAAGATACCAGATCAACCACCAGCCAGATCAGCGTCAGAACTAGGCTAAACCAGAGGCTGCCCACAATCGCGCGCCGCCGCAATTCATTGTTAGAAGTATACGGCAGATTGCTTGCTGGCGCGTGTGGCTCGGCCAGGAATTTGAGCCATCTGCGCGTGGCAAAGTAAAGCGCCCACACAATCCCAGAAACCGCGATACCAAGGACAAGGTCGTTGAGCACACTGACCAAAAGCACCGGGATGACGGCAAACAACAGCGAATCAAGCCAGATATGCCATGTCTTGCGTCGACCAGTATCAGAGGCCACCAGGTAGCCCACCAGGGCCGTCACCAGAGCGTAGAACAGGATCATAAAAATGCCTGACTCGATAGCCCGGTCTGGAGTTACCAGCTCTTGCTTGGGATAGAGCAAACCCATAGCAACATTGTTGATTACCGAGTCGCCCTGCCAGACAAAAGTGAAAATAAGCAAAGGAACCAGGAGCGCGACCAGCCATCGGACAAGCGGGAGGCGCATCTCGCGCTCTGGGAGCAGAAGGCCACGAAAGCCCGGTATGGGAGTGACAGACATAGACGCCTTCACCTCGTTTCTGAAAGATCATGCCAGGAAGAGACTCCCTGGCTCCTAACCACTATGCGCCGATCAGACCTTATCGGGCACATTCTGCCCAAGCAGACCAGAGGGACGGAAAACCAGGATTAAGATCAGAATGGCAAAAATAATGGCCTCAAGCCAGGAACCACCTCCATGCGGCAGGCCTACACCATGAGATGACGGATTGAGCGAATCGGGAATCAATACAGCAAACGACTGTACCAGGCCGATAATCAAACTCCCCAGCATCGCGCCGACCAGATTCCCAATACCACCCAGCACCGCGGCAGTAAACGCGATCAAACCCAGCGAGAAACCCAGGTAAAAGACGGTTGTGCCGAACTTTAAACCATAGATCACCGCAGCCGCGCCAGCCAGAGCCGCGCCGATAAAGAACGTAACTGAAATAATCCTATCAACATTCACACCCATCAAGGCCGCGGCCTCGCGGTCCTGAGCTACAGCACGCATCGCGCGCCCCAGACGCGTACTGCGTACCAGCCATTGGAGACCTACCATCAAAATAACCGCTACGGCAATAATAAAAATGTCGATCGCATCAATCTGGAGGCTCCCCACAGTGAGCTGAACACTCGGAAAAATCTGCGGGAAACCAATCGGGCTCAGACCATTCCAGAGCTTCCCAACGTCTTCCAAAACCAGCGAAACGCCGATAGCTGAAATCAGAGGAGCCAGGCGCGGAGCATTGCGCAGGGGACGATAGGCGATACGCTCAATTACCACGCCTAACACCGCGCATACAATCATGGAAACGATAAAAGCGAGGAGCAGGGTGCCAACCAGCGCCAGGCCGGTCGGCGGCTGAGTGTCATTCACATGGAGAAGGCGAAAAAGCACGATGGTCACCATCGTACCCATCATAAAAATATCTCCATGAGCAAAATTGATCAGTTCTATAATACCATAGACCATCGTATACCCAAGAGCGATAAGTCCATAGATTGATCCACTGACCAATCCGACGATAATCAATTGCAGAAACAAACCCATAGAATGCGGCCTCCCACCTTCTTGAGAATTTGTAGAGCCTTTAAAACACGCGGCGGGACGAAGAGTAGAAAAAGGGAAACCAGACAGATACACTAAAGAGCAATCTGTAAGGTTCCCCCTTTGATCAATTTCTGATCAGGAAAAGCACTCCTGATCCAGGACAATTAATAGCTCAGATGAAGCAAAACCATCTGACGCCTTCCCCTTTTTACCGGGTGATAGCGTCGGCGTACTTCCAGTCAGGCTTGCCATTGACATCGCCCAGCGTGAAAATCGTGATGACCTTACTCGTCGTGTCGCCATTCTTGTCGAAGCTCTGATGACCCGTGATACCATCGTACTGCGTCTTCGCAACCTGATCGATTACGGCCTGACGGAACGTCTTGGCACCATCGGCATCGCTCGCACTCGTTGGCGCTTTCGCACCAGCATTGATGGCATTCTTAACGGCAAGCAGAATAATCTTGGCGCAGTCATAACCAGCGGCAGCATACGCGCCGTACGCATTCGGGTACGTCTTGTTGTACTTATCCAGGAAGGACTTCGCCGACGGAATCTGAGTCGGATCGATCGTAGCTACTGTCGCGAAGACCGGGCCACCCTTGCCAGTGCCAATCGCCTGCGCGAAGGAACTGGTCTGGAGACCATCACCGCCCCCGAAAGGAACATTGGCCAGAGCAGGAACACCAAGTTGCTGTTTGTGAAGATTGATGCCACCAGTCGAATCGAGACCCGCAAAGTAGATGTAATCCGGCTTGGTCGCGGCGATCTTGGTCAATTCCTGGGTGTAGTCTGTGGTCGACTTGATGCTGTCATGACCCAGAACCTTGCCACCAAGGGTGGTAAACTCCTGGATAAATTGAGCCGCCAGACCGGTGCCATAGACTTCGGTATCGTCAACTACATAGACCGTCTTGAAACCTTGTTTCTTGAAGGCGAAATCCGCGCCCACAGGACCCTGGTTGCTGTCAGTCGTCGCGATACGGAAATAGGTTACCTTGCCAGAGGGGCGCAACGTCGGGATCAGGTCGTTCGCCCCTGAACACTGGACATCGGCGCCTTCCTGCGTCAAGCAGGTATTGGTATTGGCCGGGCTGATCTGGACAATCGGAGCCTGGTTCGTGATAGGCATCTCGGCCTTCGCCACGCTACTGTTGAACGGACCGACGATACCGGCAACCAGAGCATCACCGACCAGAGCAGTCACGTTCTTCGCGCCAACTGTCGGGTCGTGCTGGCCGCCAGCGCCAACATCATCCTGAGGATCAAATACAAACTTATAGCCGGGGAGGAAATTACTCGCATTGGCTTCGTCTACGGCCAGATGCGCACCATTTTCAGCCGGCTTACCACTGCTCTCATCGGCGCCACTCACTGGCAATTCTGTGGCGATCTTAATAGTGATCGGGCCAGAATTGGAGCCAGGCCCAGATGTAGAGCCAGTGCCGCAGGCCGCCAGGATGCCCATAAACAGGGCCATACCCAAAGCCAGGGCAAATAAACGTGACAAACGCTTTGTCATGCTATCGCTAGCCTCCTTCAGTAATACCGAAATACCGAACAAAAACCCAATATAAGGGAAGGCTTAGGGATACGATCTAACGCTCCTCGAAAAAGGGAGAGTCTACCCCTATGCGAATATATACGTCGGAAATTCACAAAAACTCACCGGCGAATTTAAAGACATCAGTATTTAGCCTCTTCACAGAGGGATTTTTTCTAGAAAGGGCAGGGCCAGGATGATGTACCGCGTGCTCTCTAGAGGCTGGCTAGAACACGATATACAACTCTTACGTTCTACGTTGAAAAAGTGGCCTGATATGGCAGGTACTATAGCATAGGAATGTAGCAGTGTCAAACCTTTTTGGTAGGTACACGCTTTTTCTCTATACCTCCTCCAAAACAGCCTGCAAGCAGTCCCAGAAAGCTCTGATCGCCTTTCTTCCATCTCTTTCTACAAGCAAGCACAAGCACAAGCCCCCTGAGAGACTACAGAAAGCCCCTACTCTTGCCGATCTCCGTCAAACCTTCTTGCAAAAACTTCCCCAAAAGGGACTAGCTTTCTTTCCCATTTGGAATTATAATAATGACCTTGAATCCAGGAAATAGCAACATCAAACCAGGGTATTATCGCGAACAGCCGGCAACAGGCTCAGGCAGGCGTGTAGAATAGATCTGTAACTGCTCGGAGAGGGGCAATATCATGACCATGACAACCTCGATTGCACGAGGAAAGTATCATATCTGGACGGTTGGCTGCCAGATGAACCAGGCAGACTCACAGCGCATCCAGGCTCTGCTGGATGAGATGGGCTGGGAAGAGACGAGCATGGAACGCGCTAACCTGGTGGTGCTCAATACGTGCAGCGTACGCAAGGCTCCAGAGGAGAAAGCCCATAACCAGTTGGCGCAATTAAAGCACGCAAAAGAGAAACGCGATGATCTGCTGGTCGCGCTGATGGGCTGTATGATCGGCAACCAGAAAACGATCGATGAATTAAGCAAGCGCTATCCACACATTGACCTGTTTATGAAAGTAGAGCAGGCAGATATCCTGCCGCGCTTCCTGGAGGAGCGCTGGACTCCCATATCTGGTGCTGGCTGCCTGGACGTGGATTTCCTGCCCCCCGGTGAAGAGGCGCTTCCCCCTGAACCAGTCGAGCCGATCCAACCGACAATCGCTGCATTTAATCTGCCTCTGACGGGCAAACGTACCGTTCTGCCTATGGCAATTACGCCCAAACCAGGCGAGCGCATTGCCCATTACCCCACGCATGTCGAGCAGACCCCGGCCAGCTCGACAGCATGGCTACCAGTGGTGCTTGGCTGCAAT